>JAEZCV010000208.1 GCA_023429985.1 Bacteroidota bacterium
CCCGCCTTCGGCAATACCCAAAACGTTGGCAGTCATACTTGTCTTCAAATCAACCAGTCAACACAGATATCTCATTCTCCGACCGAAATTTAATTTTTGTATCTTTAAGACATGGTTTGGCAAAATCACATAGTTTCTGACAAACAGATTTTAATAGGGAAGCCTACTATTAAAGGAACGAGAATTTCTGTTGAATTAATTCTTGAACTTTTCCAATCCGGGTGGACTGAAAAACAAATACTAGACGCCTACCCTTCTTTAACTCCGGATTCTATTCGTGCGGTTTTTGCTTACCTTAAAGATTGCCTTCAACAAGAATTATATTTTCCTATTTCTGCATAATGTTTCTAGCAAACGAAAACTTTCCAAAGCCAAGCATCACAGTACTTCGTGAAAGTGGTTTAGAAGTAAAAAGTATTCAAGAAACCGCTCCAGGAATCTCTGATGAAAACGTAATCAAGGAAGCTTTAAAAAGCAACTTAATTATTCTGACATTCGACAGAGATTATGGTGAGTTAGTTTTTAGATATTCAACAGAAAATCCACCAGCAGTAGTTTACTTCCGGGACAAAGGTGCAGATCCATTGTTTGCAGGAAAATTATTACTTAAGTTGATCAAAGAAGAAAATATTTCTTTTCAAGATGCATTTACTGTAGTTGAAGAAAAAAATATTAGACAACGTTTCTATAAAAAGTAGTACGGCGGCCAACATCGGCCTGGCAAAAATTGCACAAAATCTGTCCCATCAGCTGTAGAATATGAATGATCTGCAGTAATTTGGCCAGGAACTAATTTCGCAGGTCTGGCCAGGCCAGGCAATTGTAATTCTATTGCTCAATCTTCGCCAAGCCGGTAACCGTTAGTGGTCATGCCTAAGCTGACAGTCATTCCGTAAAATCAGTAATTTTAGAGCAAATGACGCTCATTGATAAATATATCAGGGAAATACAGCACTTATGTTCTAAGCATAAAGTAAAAGACTCTAGGCTTTTGGTTCAGTGATCAATGATGGTTTTAACAATTCAAGCGACATAGATCTTATTGTAGATTTTGAACCTATAGACATCAACTCATACGCAGATAATTACTTTGACTTCAATTTTGCCCTTGAGGATACTTTTTCAAGACCCGTGGACTTATTGGAAGAAAAAGCCATAAACAATCCTTATTTTAAAGAAGCGGTTCGAAACCAGAGACAACTTATTTATGGATATTGAAATAAGTCCCGGCTGTTCGATATTAATCTCGCAATAATTGAAATAGAAACGTTTCTTAAAGACGTTCCAGATTTTTCTGCTTACCAAAAAGATATTAAAACCAAAAGGGCCCTTGAAAGAAACCTTAAAATCATTGGTGAAGCAATGAATAGGATTAACAAAAAGAAATCGGAAATAGAATTTCAAAATTTCAGAAAGATTATCGACACCAGGAACAGAATTATTCATGGTTATGATACAGTTTCAGAATTTAAACCCCCCGTTCATGCGAAAACTCATTTTACAGCTGGCAGTTAGCCTGGATGGCTTTATTGAAGGACCAAATGGCGAATACGATTGGTGCTTTACTGATCAGGACTATGGAATGACTGATTTTTTTAAAAGTATCAACGGTGTTTTTTATGGTCGTAAGTCATATGAACTGGCAAATTCAATGAATGTTTCTAACGAGGATGCTGCTTTCCCTGATTTACCCAAATTGAAGGAATATGTCTTCTCAACCACTTTGCAGCAGGTAAAGCCCGGTGCTGTCCTTATAAAAGATAATGTAGAAGCGGAAGTGAGAAGGATAAAAAGTGAATCAGGTAAAAATATTTGGTTATATGGTGGCGCGAGCCTCACCACATCACTTTTGAATCTACAACTAGTGGATGAAATCTCATTGGCTGTACACCCAATAATCCTCGGGGCCGGCAAACCTTTATTTCAACAAATAAAAAAAAGGTTATCGCTCAACCTTATTGATAATAAATCTTATTCATCAGGGCTGGTAGCCTTAACTTATTCATTAAGATAGAACAACCTAGGATTAACCAATATCACACTCATCCAATTAAATATGAAATCCTTCTTTATAATATTTGTTTCCTTGTTTATCTGGCGCGAGTCATCCGGCCAGGATAAAATACCTGCCTCTTTATATCAGGAAGCGATTAATAGCTACAGAGGGCCCATTCATATTTATTACATGGACAGTGCCATGCTTCCTCACAGAAATTTGAGCTACTATTCCAGGAAGCGGAAAATTCAAGGGCATTATGATCTGAAAGGAAATGAACCGCGGTCTTTAAAATTTACCAAAAGGCAGATCAAAGAATTAAATACAAGCATCAAAAACTTAAAGCCGCAACAATGGCCTGATGATATGTTTAAAATTTCCACCCGACTGACCCAGGATTCATTGCTAACTTTTACAAAATACCTGAGCAATTTCGATTCTAACAGAAGTTATAAATATTACTATTATTTCAGTCCAATTGCATTCACAAGTGATAGCACCATTGCCATTTTCCGAATGGCCGAAATGATCACACCTTCAGCGGGCTACGATTTCTTAATCATATATATAAAGAAAGATGGTATCTGGAAAAGAAAATTAATAAAGCACATTGGATCATGGTGATCCTGATTAAACGTTAGATGAACCCAAGCGAAATTATAGGGTGGGCAGCTGTGTAATATAAATAGACTTCTGTAAATACCTGCCAAAACTCAGGCTATGGAATGAGCAAGCATTTATAGGAATTTTGTGGAACTTTTGTAATTTGGACATAGTACGTACTTGGCTGGTATGTTCAGTCTAACACTTGAACGTTATTGTACAACCTGTGCAAGCATAATATCCTGTTTTACCTTAAAATCATTTCATGCAGAAAATTCTCTGTTTAGTTGTAATGTTTTTAGCTGTTTCGTGTGCGCAACATCAAACTGCCACAAAGAAAGAGCCTAAGGTATTAATGGCAATCCTTGCGCATCCTGATGACGAATCGGCACTCGGCCAGGTATTAGCAAAATACGCGAGAGAAGGCAAAAAAGTTTACCTGGTAATAGCAACAGATGGCAGGTATGGAACATCTGATCATGCAGGCATTCCGCCTGGAGACAGTTTAGCTAGGATTAGAAAAAATGAATCTATCTGTGCCGCGGAAGTACTGGGAATTGAGCCGCCTATATTCCTGGACTTACATGATGTATTTGGTTTGCTCACCGGTTTAGATGAATACTTTATTCAAACCCGGCAGGCAAAAGATAAAATTGCAGCAATTATTAAACAGATCAACCCGGATATCCTTATCACATTTGGTCCCGACGGTGATACCGGCCACCTGGATCATAAAGGAATTTCAGACCTGGTGACAGAAGTTGTTTTACGTGAAGGATGGTATGAAAAATATCCATTGTACTTCCTGGCATGGCCAAAGGAAAAAGAAGTATGGATTCCCCAGGGAAGTATGTCCAGCCTGAATTATGTAGACAAAAAATACAGGAACGTACATATAACCTACAGCAAAGAAGACCGCGACAAATTGTTTCATTCCCTGGATTGTTTCAAAACACAGTTCACGGAAAATGATGTAAAACAATGGATCGAAGCAGAATTAAGGGACTCAACCTTTACTACTTATTTCAGAAGGTTTGTAACAGATACAACCATCCAGTCTTCATTTTTTTTAAATACCCCGCTGCTGCATTAAGAATATGTTGAATTGTTAATCCCACGCATTACCTTATCCCGCTAATGAGATCACTTCTCAAATAAATAAAAAGAATATCTCCTGCTGATTTCAAATTAAGAAGACTAGGTAAATGACGTATCTAACCTTGTAATTTGTCGTAAGTCGCACTATTAAACAACCTGTCGGCTGGTAATTTTACATTTAAAATAAATAATCATGGCGCTAATAAACCCTTACATTAATTTCAATGGCAATGCCGAAGAAGCATTTCATTTTTACCAGTCGGTATTTGGTGGAGAATTTGCAATGATCATGCGTTTTAAAGATATGCCCAATCCAGAACTTCCTTTATCGGAAAATGAAGCAAATAAAATAATGCACATTGCACTACCCATTGGCAATAATATATTAATGGGTAATGACGTACCTGAATTTATGGGGCCGGTAAACGAACAGGAAAACAGGTCTAAAATTTCTATCAGTGCAGAAAGCAAAGAAGAGGCAGATCGATTGTTCAACGGATTGTCGACGGGAGGCAAAGTTGAGGTTCCCATAAGCGACAGCCCCTGGGGTTCTTATTTTGGAATGTTCAGAGACAAATATGGAATTGAATGGATGGTTGATTTTGATCCAAGATATAAGGGGAAAGTTTAAGAAGGATACTAAGGCTTGGATAATTGACCCATCAGCTGGGGAATATGAATCTTCTGCAGTAATTTGGCCAGGAACTAATTTAGCAAGTGTGGCCAGGTGAGCAATTGAAATTCTATTGCGCAGTCTTCGCGAAGCTGAAATATGCTATGACGCGCCATTGCTGCTGTAAATAAATGAACAACAACCTGATGCCCACTATCAGAACAAAACCATGCAATATTCATCCTGCACTGCGTTCGCTAATACGGCATATTGTTGTTATAGATTCTGATTTTGGTGATAACCCTGTTAGCATGGTGGGCAATTTTATGCCTTCTCCCGACCAGGCAATGTTCATTAATCTATATACTCAACTTAAGTCCAAAAAATCTGGAGAAAACCAATTCTCTACCGTTACATCATGTACATTGATAGGGGCACAGATTACTCCATTTAAACTATCGGTAGAAGAAAGCCATATATCCATATCCATTATTTTTCAACCAGGAGGGCTTAACCGGTTTTTGAATATTCCGATGACGGAAATATTTGACAATGGTTATAGTGCAAGAGAAGTTATTGGCAGGGAGATAGAAGAACTCCTGGATAAATCTCACGACACTATATCTTTAGATGAACTGGATAAAATTGTACAGAGCTATTTTTTGGGAAAACTTTCCCAGGTAAAAGAACTGCTACCTATTGATTTTGCCTTGCAACACCTGTTGACAAACCATAATTCGAATATGGACGAAATTGCAAGAATGGCCTGTATGAGTGTTCGTAATTTTGAAAGAAAATGTAAAGAAAGGTTAGGTATGCCTGCAAAAATGTATGCGCGTATAGCCAGATTTTATAAAGCATTCAAAATTCTTGAAAGCAGACCAATAATGTCCTGGGCTAATTTGGCATATGAAGTAGGTTATTACGACCAAATGCACTTTATAAAGGATTTTAAGGAATTTTCTAAACTTACTCCTACCCTAATTTCCAGGGAAATTTCGGAAGAAAATATGCAGTTTCAGCTCGACTGGGAGAAAATTTAAGTTTGGCGTTTTTTTACTATACCAGCTTGCTTTGCTGGTTTTGTTTTGCAGTAACAAAAACAACAAAGTATGAAAAAGCTTATTTTGTATGCAGCTGTTGCATTTTCCAGCGGATTATTTTTTACTAATATTTACAATTCTATTGTTAATGCCGCAAACTGGGAAAGCAATATCCCCCAATCCATAGCAGCCACCAGGAATTTTTTTGTAGTTTCTAATCCAGGTAGTTTTTTCCAATTGATAGATGCACCTAACCTGGTTTTAACTGTGCTCGCATTAATATTATTTTGGCGAAAGTCGGCTGTTATTCGAAGGTATCTGGGCATAGCTATCCTTTGCTATATTTCTTCATTGATATTAACCTTTACCTATTTTTATCCCAGAAATGAGATCATGTTTTTATCTGAACAACTTCCTGATGCAGGAACACTTGAAAAAGTTGCTTCTGAATGGGGAAGAATGAATTGGGTGAGATCTTTAATATGGTTAGCGGGTCTTATTTGTACTTTTTTAGCTTTGGATAAAGCCAGTTCAAGTACTTACAAGCCCGATTGATCTATAAAGAACTTTAAATGGAAAGAGATAAGTCACTCGTGATACACCATATGCGAAACAAAAGACTACCGGTAGCCTGGATTTTGCAGGCAACATAAAAAAATAGCTGCCCATTTGAGCAGCTATTCAAAAGCATATGAACAATTACTTAGTGAGCGTTGTGTACCAGGTACCAAAGGAACCTGCGCTTACGAATGCCTGGTAACGTATACCCATGGAAGTATTGCAGCTTGAAAATACACCCGTACCTATACCGCGGATCTTGGCCTGGCCATAAGTGCCATGAACAAACCAGTTCTGTTCCGCTATACTGGTTGTGAAATTGGCCGGATTGGCCCAATCCAGTTTTACGGTAAAAGGATTGGGGATTCCAAGCAAACCTTCTACTATGATAGTACCTGTGGTACCAGTAGTAGTTCCTGGCGTAAGCGTTACAGTATAAGGCGCACCATCCGGAGCACCGGTGGAAGCAATATAATCCTGTGCAATAAAAGTTCCACTGAAATCGGCCAGCACTACATTACAATATTGTTGCATTACAAGGGTAAAACTGCTGTTATAGTCCGAAGGCGCAGCATCTCCACCAGTAATGTTGAATATTACGGTATCAATCCTGTTACCGGCAAAACCGGCAAAAATTCCATTCACCGTCAGCGAATCGAGGGTTTGTCCTGCAGGTATGGTAACAGAAGATGCTGGAAGGGAATATTGTGCTCCTGCAGTTGCTCCTGTTGGAGATGTTGCGGTAACATTAATGGTAACTGGTGCATCTGCAGGCGCTGTAATTCCAACAGGAATTTTAAAGGAAGCGTTTGGCGTATTCTGAACATAAAAACTTGCAGAAGTATTGTTAGCAAAATGTGCCTGCAGTGGTGGCACTGGTACATCAAGATCTTTTTTACACCCCACCATAAACAGCGTAAGTGCAAAGAAGAACATTGTCGGGAGAAATATATTCTTTTTCATTTTTTCTATTTTGAAATTCCAGGCCGGTAAATATGCCGGCCAGGATAAAAGTTAATAGTTTGGATTCTGAGCTGTGTTTGGATTTGCAATGATCTCCTGGCGAGGGATAGGAAGCAACCACCGATAATCGTTAACAGGCAGGGTTTGCCAAAGTGGATTGGCATCTGTTGCTGCTCTTTCAACCGGCAGGTTATTGCGCTTAAGATCGAACCAGCGGAAACCTTCGTATGCCAGCTCTTTATATCTTTCTTCCATAACAGCATTGAACAGATCATCGGCCGACGCAAAATTCTGAGGTGTGTAACCAATGATCCTTGCTGCACGAAGTGCATTGAGATCGGCCGCACCGGCTGTAATGTTTGGAGCGGCAAGTCTTGAATAAGCTTCAGCCCTGATAAGGTACATTTCTGCAATGCGAATAGCTTTAATATCCAAAACCCTGGCACCTTTTGCAGACTCAAAGAATTTATTTACATACCTGTCGCCATTGGCATTGGTAGCAAAATAAATTGTTCTGCGGATATCATTTGCTGCGTAAGTGGCATAGAGTTTATCGGAAGGTGCAATTTCAATTCCACCAATGGTACTTGTCCATAAACTTCCGATAACAGCTCCAGTAACATATTTCCTTCTGAACAATACTTCCTGGTTCAGAATTGCATCAGTCCATATACCCTGGAAATCCGTTCCTGTGGCAAGAGGGCGGATGCCGGAATTGATCACTTCCGTTGCAAAATCAATTGCACGCTGGTAATCGCGTTTATACAAAGCAATTCTTGCCTGGTATGCTGTAATGTTGAGGGAATTCATTACTTCATCGCTAAAATTTCCTGCGGTGGTGGCAGGCAACAATGCCTTGGCATCTTCCAGGTCTTTTTCAATCTGTAACATTACTTCGCCCATTGTATTTCGAGCAGGCTTACCCGTTACATTCGATGTCAGCATCAAAGGAACACCTGGTTTTGCAGGATCATAACGATCTGCATAAAACTCGAGTAAGCTGAAGTGTGCAATGGCGCGCAATGCCAGCAATTCACCTTTTAAAATGTTTCTCCTGTGTTCTTCGGCAGGCGTTGCAGTTACCGTTGCAATTTTAGGAAGCACCCTGTTCACCTGGTCTATCAGTGAATAGTATGCAGCATAAGCGGCTGTAACATCACCACCAACAGTAGCATCGGCAGTGTACTGGTACCTGTAGGAAAGTGCCCCAAAACCAGCATTTCCCGGGCCCAGTTTAGCTTCATCAGAAAGCAAAGTATTTACAAACATATCATTTGCATATGCGTTGTAACGTCCGTAAGCTGCGTTAACTCCCAATTGTACATCCTGTATGGTTCTGAATGCATTTTCATCTGTAAAAGAATTGGGGTCAGAAAGATCCAGGTCTTTTTTGCAGCCGGTAAACATCAGTGCTCCGGCGCATATATATATCAGACTCTTTTTAAATTTCATTTCGTTGATGTTTAATAATTAAAAACTAATGTCCAGTCCTGCAGTTACTGCACGGGGATTCGGAAACTCATTCACGTTAAGGTTAACCGAACCGGCTTCAGGATCCATACCTTTCCAGTTTGTCCAGATAATGAGGTTGTTTCCCTGAACGTAAAAACGTGCATTCGAAATAAACTTCACACGATCGGTAACCGATTTCGGAATGGAGTATGATATCGTCAGATCTCTCCAACGCAGGAAGTCGGATTTATGAATGAATTTTGAAGAAAAGGTCATAGCATACAACGGACTTGGCGTGTTTACAATATCGCCTGGCTTCTTCCAGAAATCAAGAGCCCTAGACTGGTTGTAGCCGTACTGCAGGAAGCCTTCAGGATTTTCGGCAAAATATTCCAGGTTGTTATACTTGCTTCCACCGCGCTGCCAGCTAAAGAGTGTAGAGAACTCGAAATTCTTATATCGAACGCTGGTACCAAAACCTCCTCTCCATGGAGCTTCCCAGGTTCCAAAATCCTGAACCGGCTGTGCTGCTGCACCATCCGAGGTAAGTTTACCGCTGCCATCCCAATATAATGGAGCACCTGTGGCGGCATCTACACCAGCCCATTTGATACTGTAATGTGAACCAAGAGGGAATCCAACTTTGATTAACTCTGTACCTTGTTCAAATTCCGATTCACCGCCAAGGTCAAGTACCTTGTTACGATTAAGTGCAAAATTTCCAAATACGGTCCAAACCAGGTTCCTGTTTCTTACGGCTTCAACATTCAATGAAACTTCAACACCTTTATTCTGCAATTCTCCTGCATTTACGTTAATAGCACCAAAGCCACTGGTAGCAGAAAGCGTTTTCTGAACAAAAAGGTCTTTGGTTCTTTTATCGTAGAAGTTGATATCACCATACACCCTGTTTCTCCAGATACCGAAATCAATACCCAGGTTAGCAACCCAGGTGGTTTCCCATTTAAGATCGGGGTTGCCCGGATAAGTTGCTACCTGTATTGGCAAACCATTATTACTTCCCGCTGCACCATAAGTAGCCTGGTAAGGATAGTAACCGCCGGGGAAATTATCGGCATTACCCGATCCACCATAACTGAGTTTTACACGAAGCGTATTAAATACACTTGAAGCCATGAAATCTTCCCTGCCTGCTTCCCATACTGCACCTAAAGAATAGAAACCCTGCCACCTTGTATCAACAGGAAGTTTGGAAGAACCATCTCTTCTGTAAGAACCTGTAAAAGTGTATTTACCATCGTAAGTATATCGGGCAATTACAAGTCCGGATACAAGGGTTCCTTCACCTTTGCTGCCTCCAACATTGGCAAACAAAAGGTTACTTGCGTTACCCTGCGTAATAGCGGCCGGAGTGTTTGGAATGCGTGGGTCAATTCCATAACCCGTCATGTTAATGGTTTTTGCAAACTCTTTGATATACTCACCATAAAGGTTTACATCTATATCATGAACTGAATTAATTGATTTCCTGTAACCAATGCTTGGTCTCACACTTGCCTGCAAGAACCTTGTAAGACCTTCACCAACAGAACCAGCGTTGGTAGTAGGTGTACCACTGCTGCTTCTCAGGTAAGCCAGTCTGTTGCCATAAGTTGTTGACTGTGTTTCTCTGAAATCTATTCCCGATGTTAACCCTAAGGATAATTCATTTGTGATCTTATACGATCCGGTTACACCAATGGTAATCTTTGCCTGGTTGTTATAATTCAAATCCAGGTTTACCAGTTCCAGTGCATTTGTTCCAATATATTTAGCACCGGTGCCGGTTGCATAGCTACCATCCGGCTTATAAACAGCAGCATAAGGAGGTGCCAGGTTCAAACCAAGAAATGGATTGTTTGTATTGAAGTTGGCTGTGGTCTGCTGAAAATTTCTTTTTGTATAGCCAATATTTGATGAAATGGCAAGAGTAAGCTTGTCGTCGGCATAATCAATATTATTCCTTAAGGTTGCTCTTGTCATATCTGTTCTTAGCGTTGTACCTTCTTCATGGTAAAGCGCCACGCTGGTATACAAACGGGTTTTACCTGTACCGCCTGAAATAGAAATCTGGTTGTTACGGAAAGTTCCTTCACGAAAGAAAACATCTCTCCAATTTGTATTAATTCCGGCCAGTGAATCATAGATAGCATCATATTGTGACTGCTGCGCCGGAGAAAGGGTTGCATAATTCGGATGATTGGGTGAATAAAACCATCCTGGTAGGTTTTCGGCATTACCCGGAACATTTAAAGCTTTACCAACTTCTTCCTGCGCTTTCAGTAATTCGGAAGCATTCATAACTTCCCAGTTGCTGAATTGCGGACGGCTTTTTACACCATACTGGCCTGAATAGCTTAATTGCATCTTGCCGCTTTGTCCTCTTTTGGTAGTTACCACAATAACGCCTGCAGAACCGCGTGAGCCATAAAGGGCTGCTGCCGATGCATCTCTTAATATATCGATAGATTCAAAATCGTTTGGATTCAGGCTTTGGAAAACACCTGCTTCAACCGGAATTCCATCCACAACATACAATGGGCTTACGCCACCCTGAATAGAACCCTGACCTCTGATGATCACTGCAGAAGAATTACCTGGCTGACCACTTGTTGTAAGTGTAAGCACACCGGGTACTCTTCCCTGCAATATTTGTTCAAAAGATCCAACAGGCCGGTTTGATATCTGCGCCTGGTCTATTTTTGTTACAGCTCCTGTGTAC
Organism: Bacteroidota bacterium; assembly: GCA_023429985.1. Classification (GTDB taxonomy): domain Bacteria; phylum Bacteroidota; class Bacteroidia; order Chitinophagales; family Chitinophagaceae; genus Flavisolibacter. The sequence goes on from JAEZCV010000208.1 coordinate 11,049, forward strand.
TGCGATCTTTTCACACGATTGATACCCGTTACAACAACTTCATTGAGGGTACCTTCATCCTGCAGCAGTTCAATGTATATATTACCACTTGCAGGAATAGTATAAGATCTGGTAACATAACCTACACTTGAAATTTCAAGTACACTTGTACCCTGCGGTACAGATAACGAAAAAGCACCTCTTACATCGGTGGTTGTTCCAATGCTGGTTCCAGGAACACGAACTGTTGCACCCTGCAGCCCCTGTCC
>JAEZCV010000004.1 GCA_023429985.1 Bacteroidota bacterium
CACTCACCACTCACCACTCACCACTCACTACTCACCACTCACCACTATTCACCACTCACCACCCTCACCTGGTGTTCTTCAAAAATCTTTGTAAGAATAAAGCCTGAGTTTTTTTCATCGTTCACAAGGTCGGCGAGTGATATCTTATTGAGGAAATTATCTAAAATATACTGCATCATCTGCCACAACGAGCGCGATGAACAGTCAATGGAATTGGTGCAGAATTTCATGGAGCCGGAATGAGAACCACAGAAGCTGTTATCAAATAAGGGACCGCCTAATGCCTTCAATACCTCATTGATGTTTATTTCTGAGGCAGGCAGGGCCAGCACATAACCTCCTTTATTTCCCGGCGTGCTGTTAATAAATCCCTTCATTCTCAGGATGCGCGTGAGCTTGGCTACATAATGCGGCGACAGGCCCTCAACTTCACTCAGCTGGGGAATACTTATGCCCTCCTTCTCCCTGCAACCCGCAATTCGAAGTAACATTCTTAAACCATATTCTTCCTGGGAAGTAATCTTCATTAAAAATTCCTTTTATAAAATAAATTCCTGCAACTATTATTTATAACCAACCCAATTCGAGCTGGGCCACTTCCGACATCATTGATTTATTCCATGGGGGATCCCAGGTAACCGAAACAAATACATCATTCACACCTTCAATTTCACGTAATTTCTGATCTACCTCCACAGGTAATGACTGTGCCGCCGGACAGCTCGGAGCGGTAAGTGTCATGGTTACCTGAACATTATTTATCGGGAGAATATCTACCCTGTAGATCAATCCCAGGTCGTAAATATTTACAGGAATCTCGGGATCAAAAATGGTTTTGATCTTTTCAATAACCTGGTCTCTTATTTCAGAACTTTCCATCATTAATACATTTAATTAATCAACCTGCATTCATAGCTTTAAATGCCAGAGCATAATTTTTCATCTGCTTTACCATTGCAAGCAAACCATTTGAACGGGTTTGTGCCAGGTGGTTCATCATTCCAATTTCTTTTATGAACCCGAGTTCTGCTTCCAGGATCTCATCGGGTTTTCTTCCCGATAAAACCCTGATCAACATGCTTATCAAACCTTTTACAATCACCGCATCGCTGTCGGCCTTATAAAAAATTCTACCTTCTTTATTGTCTGCAACCAGCCATACTGTTGACTGGCAGCCACGTACCCTGTTCTCGTCTTTTTTATGTTCAGCTTCAAGCGGCGGAAGTTTTTTACCCAGGTCAATAATGTATTCGTATTTATCTTCCCAGCTATCGAACAACGAAAATTCTTCCACGATCTCCGCTTCTACTTTTTCAATAGATTCATTTTCCTGCATCAGGCTAACATTTTAATGGCCTTTTTTAATCCTTCCACCAGCGCATCCACTTCTTCCTTTGTATTGTACATGGCAAAAGATGCCCTTGTGGTTCCCGGTATGCAATAACAATCCATTAAAGGTTGCGCACAATGATGCCCGGTGCGAACTGCAATACCTCTGTTATCCAACAATATTCCAAGATCCTGTGGGTGAACATTTTCTATAACAAAAGAAATTACACTGATCTTTTTTTCAGCCTTGCCTATAATGCGTAAGCCTTCTAACTTCTCAAGCTCAATGGTGGCATATTCAAGCAATTCATGCTCATGCTTCCTGATACTTTCCTTTCCTATAGAAGCCGTAAAATCAAGAGCAGCCTTAAATGCAATGGTATCGGCAATGTTTGGCGTACCTGCTTCGTATTTATAAGGCAGATCGTTATAGGTAACTTTTTCAAATCCAACTTCCCGAATCATTTCACCTCCACCCTGGTAAACAGGCATGTTCTCAAGAATATCTTTCTTACCATATAAAACACCAACACCGGTAGGTCCGTAAATTTTATGAGATGAAAACACAAAAAAATCGCAATCCATCTCCTGCACATCAATATCAAGATGCACGGTTGACTGTGCCCCATCAACTAAAACCAAAGCACCCGCTTTGTGTGCCTTTGCAATAATTTTTTCTACAGGGTTAATGGTTCCTAATGCATTGCTAACATGAACAACTGCAACCAGCTTTGTTCTTGGAGAAAGGAGTTGCTCAAATGCATCCATCATCAAATCGCCATCATCATTCACCGGTATCACTTTTAATACGGCACCTTTTTCTTTACAAAGCATGAACCAGGGAACCATGTTGGAATGGTGCTCCATTGTGGAGATGATGATCTCATCACCTTCCTTAATATTTGCTCTACCCCATGTAGAAGCAACCAGGTTGATGCCTTCGGTAGTTCCCTTTGTAAAAATTATTTGTTCGCGACTGCCGGCATTAATAAAATGCTGTACCGTATCTCTTGTTGTTTCATAAGCCGCTGTAGCTTCTTCGGCAAGCGAATGAATGCCACGGTGAATATTGGCATTATAATAGGAATAATATGCTACAAGTGCATCTATTACCTGTTCAGGCTTTTGAGTAGTGGCTGCATTATCAAGATATACCAATGCATTTCCCTTTACTTTACGATTCAACACAGGAAACTCCTTGCGGATAGCTTCCACATCATAAACATTTTCTATGGTAGTAGCTGCCTGCATTAATTAAGTTCTAATCGCTCAGAGATCATTTTATTTACATATTCACGCACGGCTGCGGGTTTAATATGATCAAGAACATCAATGGCAAAAGCATGAATCAAAAGTGAACGTGCCTTATCTTTATTGATACCTCTGGAGCGCAGGTAATACAATCCTTCTTCATCCAGCTGGCCAACAGTACAACCATGCGAACATTTTACATCATCAGCAAATATTTCAAGCTGAGGTTTTGTATTTACAGTGGCATTATCGGAAAGAAGAATGTTCTTGTTGGATTGAAAAGCATTTGTTTTTTGGGCCGCCTGCCTTACAAAGATCTTTCCGTTAAAAACTGCAGTTCCCTGGTCGCTGATCACACCTTTATACAACTCATTACTCAGGCAATGCGGATTAACATTATCTACAACGGTATGGTTATCTACATGCGTAGTTCCTTTAATGAAATATAAACCATGCATGCTGGAATCACACCTGTCGGCCTCCATGATCATATTGAGGTTATTGCGTACGATACCGCCATTCAATGTAATGGTAACAACATGCACATTGCTTTTGCCTACCTGCCTGAAATGGGAAGTTGTAACCGAATGCGTTTGAGCTGCATCATTTTGAATGATATAATTTTCAACAACCGCATCTTTTTCAACCACCACTTCCATCACCTGGTTGGTGAAACTTTCTGCACTTCCCAAAGTAAAATAGGTTTCAACCAGTTGAACCTGCGCAGCTTCGTTCACATAAATTAAGCTGCGTGGCTGTGAAAGAATATTTGCAGAACGCGCATCGGTAATATGATAAATGTAAATTGGATGCTCAACGATCTTACCTTTTTTGATGTTGATAAAGATCCCTTCTTTGGCAAAAGCAGTGTTCAAAGCCAGAATTCCATCTTTTATATACTGACTGCTATGGCCAAGATGCTTTGATACTATTTCGCTGAACTGATTTTTAGAAGCGTCTTCAAGCGGCATCACTTCAATTGATGCCGATCGAACAGAAGAAAGATCCGAAGAGTAGGCCCCGTTTACAAAAACCAGCTCATTCACTTCTGCATCGCCGGGAAGCCTGATCTCGGCCAGGTCGGCTGCAGAAAAACTGGTTACAACCCTTCCAGGTGCAAACTCAAAATCTTTATTGAAGATGCTGCCAATGCGTGTATACTTCCATTCCTCATTCCTTACAGTAGGAATTCCCATTTGATTGAAAGCATTAAAAGCATTCTGCTCAAGGGAAGTAAGCGCGCTTGAACCATTTGCCGATTGCAGCTGCCTGTATTGTTCTTTAATATTGTCGATGGTGTTCATTCCTTTTGTTTTGGAAATTTTAAGCTTCCTGTCCTTCGTTCACTGCGTTTTTAATAAAATCATAACCTCTTTCTTCAAGCTCCAGTGCAAGTTCTTTGGTTCCGGATTTTACAATTCTTCCATTATATAATACATGAACAAAATCGGGAACGATATAATCAAGCAGGCGCTGGTAGTGCGTTACAGCCAGAACAGCATTGTCTTTATTCCTCAATGCATTTACTCCGTTTGATACAATGCGGATGGCATCTATATCCAGGCCCGAATCTGTTTCATCTAAGATCGCAAGCTTTGGTTGCAGCATGGCCATCTGGAAAATTTCGTTTCGCTTTTTTTCACCACCCGAAAATCCTTCGTTCAGCGGGCGGCTTAAAAGCGACTGGTCCATATTCATCAAAGCCATCTTTTCCTTCATCAGTTTTAAGAACTGCACTGCATCAAGCGCTTCTTCTCCCCTGTACTTACGAACTTCATTCACTGCCGTTTTAATAAAATTGGTTGTGGTAAGTCCTGGTATTTCAACAGGGTATTGAAAAGCAAGAAAAATGCCTTCACCAGCTCTTTCTTCAGCAGAAAGTTCCAGTATATTCTTTCCCATGAATTCAACCGATCCTTCGGTAACTTCGTAATCTTCCTTACCTGCCAGTACAGATGCAAGGGTACTTTTTCCAGAACCATTTGGTCCCATAATAGCATGCACTTCACCCGGTTTTATGTCAAGATTGATTCCTTTCAGGATGGGTTTTCCTTCAATAGCTGCATGCAAGTTTTTTATAGATAGCATTGTATTTGTTTAGTCGCCTGCTTGCCGCAGGCAGGTTTAGTTGTTTAGTTGTTATCCTACGCTTCCTTCCAGGCTGATGGCAAGAAGCTTTTGCGCTTCAACTGCAAATTCCATGGGCAGCTGGCTCATTACTTCGCGTGCAAAACCATTAATAATAAGCGCCACAGCTGTTTCTGTATTGATACCTCTCTGGTTGCAATAAAATATCTGGTCTTCACCAATCTTGGAAGTAGTAGCCTCGTGTTCCACTACGGCGGACTGATTCTTCACTTCTATATATGGAAAAGTATGCGCACCGCATTTGTCGCCAAGCAAAAGTGAATCGCACTGCGAAAAATTCCTTGCATTTGATGCATTCTTTCCAACATGAACCAGTCCCCGGTAACTATTGTTGCTAAAGCCGGCAGAAATACCTTTTGATACAATGCGGCTTCGCGTATTCTTGCCAATATGCATCATTTTAGTTCCCGTATCGGCCTGCTGGTGATTATTGGTTACCGCAACAGAATAAAATTCACCAATTGAATTATCGCCTTTTAATATTACGCTGGGATATTTCCAGGTGATGGATGAACCGGTTTCCACCTGCGTCCACGATATTTTTGAATTGTTTCCTTTGCAGATACCCCTCTTGGTTACAAAATTGTAAATGCCACCTTTACCATCTTTATCGCCGGGATACCAGTTTTGAACTGTTGAATATTTTATTTCTGCATTGTCAAGTGCCACCAGTTCAACTACAGCAGCGTGCAATTGATTTTCATCACGCATGGGTGCCGTACAACCTTCGAGATAGCTAACATAACTTTTATCTTCACAAACGATCAGTGTTCTTTCAAACTGGCCTGTATTCTCTGCGTTGATGCGGAAGTATGTTGAAAGTTCCATGGGGCAGCGAACATCTTTGGGAATAAAAACAAAAGACCCATCGCTGAACACTGCAGAATTTAAAGCGGCAAAATAATTATCGGTAACAGGTACTACGCTACCCAGGTATTTCTGAACCAGGGTTGGGTGTTCCTGTATAGCCTCGCTCATAGAACAGAAAATAATCCCTAATTCTGCCAGTTGCTCTTTAAAAGTTGTGGCTATGGATACACTGTCAATTACTGCATCCACCGCTACTCCTGTAAGGCGCTTTTGTTCATCAAGCGAAATGCCCAGCTTTTCAAACGTACGACGCAGTTCCGGATCAATTTCATCCAGGCTTTTGGGCTTAACTTTTTGCTTGGGAGCAGAGTAATAAATGATGTCCTGGTAATCAATAGGATCAATTTTTACATTGGCCCAGTTCGGTTCATCCATTTTCAGCCAGTGCTGGTAGGCTTTTAATCGCCATTCCAGCATCCATTCAGGTTCATTTTTCTTGGCAGAAATGAAGCGAATAGTGCCTTCATTCAGCCCTTTTGGAGCTTCGTCGGCTTCAATATCAGTTACAAAGCCATATTTATATTCAGATTGAACGGCTCTTTCAATTGTACTCCTGTCGTCATCCACAACTACCTTTTCTACCTTTAAGAGGTCTGTTTTCATGGCGCAAAATTACTGGTATTTATACAAAAAAGTATAAAAGAAACTAAAAAGCTGGGCTCAGCAATGGTAAAATGCTGGTTTATGGAAAGAAAAATCCCAAAAAATGCCGGATCAACGACTAAAACAACCATTTTGCCGATGTTGGTAAGGGTAACCTAGCCGCAGAATAACTTTGACCTGTTGAGAATCTTACTAATTATATTTCTAACGCTTGTTTTCCGGGATCATACTATTGCCGGGCCTGCCGAAACCATTTCAAGGGAGGAAATAAGCATTGCTGTAATGAATGAGGAGCCTTTTATTTTCGGCGAGGCAGAGGAAAACCATCAACAATTAAACAGCAGGGATAAAAAAAGCAGGATTCAACAACAAACCGCTATTGATTATTCAACCCAGGTCTATTTCTTTAAAAACAGCAAGCGCCTTTGTTCCTGTGTATTTCAAATATACCAGGCAAAAAAATATCTGCTCCAGATCTTTCCCTATCACCAGTTCTGGTAAAATTTCTTGGATAAGTTTTATATCATTCTTTTTTGAATCTTATTTCTGACTTTTTGCAGTCAGGATAAGCAATCCTGTTACGGGATAAGAAACCATTATTTAACCGGAGAAATTTTGTTATGAGTATTTTTTTAAAAAAACCTATTAAGCTTCTTATTGCAGATGCCGATGAAACCGAAAAAGGATTAAAACGCACTTTATCCGCTGGTAACCTTGTAGCCCTTGGTATTGGAGCCATTATTGGTGCAGGTTTATTTGTAAGAACAGCGGCTGCGGCTGCACAGCATGCAGGACCAGCAGTAACAATAGGTTTTGTAATTGCAGCAGTTGGATGTGCTTTTGCCGGATTATGCTATGCCGAATTTGCATCAATGATTCCCATTGCGGGAAGTGCTTATACTTATTCTTATGCAACAATGGGTGAATTGGTTGCATGGATCATAGGGTGGGACCTGGTACTTGAATATGGAGTTGGTGCCGCCACTGTTGGAATTGCATGGAGTGAATATTTTAATAAGTTCCTGGGCATTTTTGGTTGGGGCATACCCTATCAATGGTGCCATTCGCCCTGGGAAACTTCTGTAAATGGAATTAATGGCATCATTAATATTCCTGCTTTGTTTATAGTACTGGCATTGACCATGGTTTTAATAAGAGGAACCAAAGGTTCTGCCGTGGTAAATAACATTATTGTTATTTTAAAAGTTGCCATTGTGATTCTTGTTATTGCAATTGGCTGGCAATACATCAAGCCCGAAAATCACACTCCATTTATACCAGAACCAACAAAATATACCGACCCTGTTTCAAAAATTACCTACAGTTACGGAGGAATAATGGGAATTTTGGGGGCCGCAGGTGTGGTGTTTTTTGCTTTTATTGGATTTGATGCGGTTTCCACTGCAGCACAGGAAGCTAAAAATCCAAAAAGAGATATGCCAATTGGAATTCTTGGCTCCCTGGTAGTATGTACATTATTGTATATCCTGTTTTCATATGTATTAACCGGAGTTGCTTCGGTTAGTGATTTCCGCGATCCCAGTTTAGGAGGAGAAGCATCGGTAGCGTTTGCCATTGAACATATGAGTGGAAAAACAGTTAATGGCGCATGGGTAGCACAATACCAATGGTTGTCCAATTTACTTACCGTAGCAATTCTTGCCGGCTTTTCATCGGTTATATTGGTGATGCTAATGGGACAAAGCAGGGTATTTTATTCAATCAGCCGTGATGGATTACTACCTAAAATATTTTCAGAGGTACATCCTAAACACCGAACTCCTTATAAAGCCAACTGGATCATTTTTGCCATGGTGGGAAGTTTTGCAGCTTTCGTACCGGGTAATATTGTTGGAGAAATGACAAGTATTGGAACTTTGTTTGCATTTATGCTTGTTTGCGCCGGCATAATTATCCTGCGCAAAACCAATCCCGAAATCAAAAGAGAATTTAAAACACCCTGGGTTCCTTTTGTTCCTATCATGGGTATTTTGGTTTGTGGTGCTATGATCTACGGTCTTGGACTTACAAACTGGCTGCGCTTATTGGTTTGGTTAGCCCTTGGCTTCATTATCTATTTTACATACGGAATCAGGAATAGCAAATTAAATAAGGGAAGACATGTTCGACCAAAAGACCCGGTAGACCCGGTAAATCCTTTGTAAGATTTTGTATCAATTTAAAATGCCTGGCATATTGCCAGGCATTTATCTGTTATATTTATTAGAAAAGAGAAAAGGAAACAGAAGCAGAAACAGAAACAGAAACAGAAACAGAAGCAGAAACAGAAGCTGAAACAGAGAGAGAACCGGAAAGAGCAACTTTACATCAGGCTTCTTCTATTTAGCCATCGCCGCCTGAATAAACGGCCAGGTATTTTCTCGCAATACATAAATTATGCTGGCAATTGCAGTAAGCAACATCCAGGATAAGATCATTACCAGGATAGCTGCTATCAGTTTCACCAAAGGAGTTTTTTTATCAGATCGCAAAAATCCTTTATAAGCCCATGTCATGTACACTATTTGAAATAACGAAGTGATAAGTATAAGAACATATTCGTTTTTCTCAAAGTTCGGAATGGCAAAAATGGGTGCCAGTATAATAGAAGTAAATAATGCAAGAAAGGCATTAAAATATATACTTGCCACCAGGTGCTCGGCAAAGCTTCTTCGCTTGAAAAACAACCACATGATAAATGAATAAAAAGGAATGGCAACCATGTAAATGATATTACTTCTCTGGGTAATGAAGCCGGTAATTTGCGTTAGCCTGCCAATCAATTTCAAATAATTCTGTTTTGCCTCTTCCGAAGGTAAAGCCGCCAGTACATTTGGGTCTGGCTTCACATTTATTTCAATAACATGAAAGATACTATTGATGACTATAAATACAGAAAGGCAAATGAGGGCAAAAGTAAATGGATTAAAATATTTCTTTCTTTTCCCGTCAACATATTCGCGTGCTACTTTTCCGGGGTTAAGAGCAAGATTTTTTATCAGGGAAAATATGCCCATGTCGGCATGTGTGAGCGCGTGAATGAATTCATGTACTAAATGACCTAATGTAAGCCTGTGCGTTTCAGCCTTCTGACTGCACCTGGCACAAAACCGGTCTCCTTCACGTAAAAGATGATTACAATTTGCACAGGTAAGACCATCCATAAGGCAGCAGTTTATTTACAATTATAATAAATAATTCAGGATAAATATGATTCAAACCCACATCTGGCCTGAATTTCAGCTGAATGGATAAATTAGTTCATTTTAATCTACCAGAACAAAAGCTGCCCAGTCGGTTGCCGGGTAAGATTGACTCATAAACTTTTGCGTTGCTCTTAAGGCCCTGAATGGATCAAGTCCTGAAAAAAGATTCCTGTAAAAGTTTTCCATAAAAATTGCGGTAGGCTGATCGGGAACTTTCCATAGCGATATTAATAAATACCTTGCACCTCCAAGTTTTAATGCTCTTGATAATCCATCAACACCAAGGTTATTCCTTAAATCGCCTAATCCTGTTTCACAGGCACTGAGTGAAACGAGATAGCAATTTCTGAGATCTGTGTTTGCCAGTTCATAACCTAAAAGATAACCTTCATTTAAATTGGTGATTTTTGAAGGATCATTTGCATTACTAAGCGCGATTCCTGAACGAAAAAGTGGCTCATATTTTAATGCAGCCTTGTTCCACCTGAATTCATATGCAGCGGCAGCACTGGCGCTATCCAGATAAAATCCATGGGTTGCAAGATGAAGAATGTTATAATTCTTAAGCTCCGTAATAAGAGAATCGGGAAACTGGTATCCTGATAAAGTTTTTGTTTGCAAACCTGCCTGTTGAAAAATGGGAAGCAAGGTTTGAACCTCTGACTTTGTTCCGGGGAGGTAGGTCCAGCTGTAATTTAATTTAAACAGGCGGTTGATGTTAATTCCATTGGGTTCCCCATAGTTCAAACCTCCAGCCATCAGCGCTGTAGCCTTTTGCGGTAGTTTGGCCGGTGCCCTGAAGAGCGATGCAGAACTGGAAAGCTGGTTGAGCTGAATAAATTCAAATAGATTTTTTTTATTCCATTGCAGGGCAGCAAACGAAATCCTGTTTAATAATCCATCCTGCACCTGGAACCATTCTTTTTTATCCTTGATAAATGGCCATAAAGGTTGCAACAATAACGCCCCTAATTTATCTACATCACCCGGCACAAAGGATTTCTGCTTTTTGCTTTCCTTCTTTCCCAGGATTTTATTCCCACGATTACCATCTACATTAATGGCAGCTGTTTGAGGAGATGCAGAAGGATCGATCAACAATTTATCTATTTCCTTTTCAGGATATAAACTCACCAGTTTAATTTTTCCATCATCGCTAATAATGTAAGCTCCATACCATGAAGTTGAATCACTCAGCCATTTGTTATAACGCACGGTTTCGGTATACACCTGCCCTGGCTTTAATGACGATGCAATTTTTTTCCAGTCGGTTAATTTTACTAAAGAATCCATTCCGGAACCTTCCAATAAATCCAGCCAAAGCACCTGCATCCTGTCCTTCAACAACCGCATTTCTCTCCCGTCCTGGTTTTTAAATTTTGAAGTTTGAAGGAACATAATTGTTTCCTGCCTGAGCTTTCGGATTGATTCAATATTCTCTAATGCTCTTTCCGATTTATTTACTTCCAGAATTTCATTCGGGATCAGATTTCCATCTGCCAGAAAGTTTTTCAATGAAAGTGATTGTGCAATAAGTTTTTCTTCCAGGTGCGGATGATCCTTCAACATTCCTGAAAAAAGCAATTCATGATAAACATCAAAATAATCTGAAAGCCTTTGTTCATAAAGCAACATTCTTTCTTCTGCCGAAAGCATCATAAATGTATAGCCTAGTTGCCGGCCGGTATAAAAAAGCAGGTTTTCTAAAACCTTGGTGTTTACTTCCCTGTTACCATGCCACAGCGATTTAAAATAGAATAATTGTATTGGATAATACATGTCGGGCAGGGGCTTTTGCTTTTCCATATCCACTAACGACTCTAATAATAAAGAACTCATC
>JAEZCV010000221.1 GCA_023429985.1 Bacteroidota bacterium
GAACCTGCCTGCCGGCAGGCAGGTGGTGAATGGGTGCTCCGCCCGACGATGCTAGTGAAGGCGGGAATAGTGAGTGGTGGAAATGGAACTGCTAAGATATTATCTAAACGGAGGAACTCTAAACGACTAAACGACTAAACGACTAAACTCTAAACCCTAACCCCTAACCCCTCTAAGGATATTCCGCCCAGGGCAAAGTTTCTTTCAGCATAAAATCGATCTTATCTAACCACACATATTGTAATCTCCTGTTACGGCTATGATCCGATTCTTTATCGTAAGCTGCCTGCATATCTTCTTTTTCCTTTACAATGCGGTCGTAAATTTGATTGATATCCTTACGATATGTTTTATGATTGAATTGATATTCGCTTAATGCCTGGTGCAACCTGCGGGCAGCAATTTCTGTTATATCAAAATGGCCCTGTTCGTGTGCAAGAATATAATCGGTTTTTAAAACACCCCAGGATTTATGCTTCGAAAAATTACAGGTAATGTGATAATTAAGTCCTGTTCTTTCCAGTTGGTAGGCAATGCCCAGCGAAGTACTGGTAGAAGCCACCGCCTCGGTATTGGTTCTTGCAGGACCGGAAAAATCCTCCCAACTCAGTTTTCTTTGAACCTGCCAGGGAATGAATTCATCATTTTCAATTCTTTCAACAGGGGTAGCTTCAACAGGTGCAAAACTTTCAGTTGCTTTAGTGGAAGGTGTGCCTGAAAAATTCAGGAAGAAAATAGAAAAAAAGAAAAGGTGGAAGTAGTTCATCATATAGTAAACGGTTATTGGAACTAAAAAATTATCGGTTATTGCTCTTCTTAAAAATAAATAACCTTTTCCCTAAAACATGTTAAGAACCATGCATTTATAGTTTTCTATTCGACTGAAAGGATGTTTTTATCGATGAATGGATGCAATCTTGCACGATAAGAATCAGGGCTAAGGAATTTTAAAAGATTGGCGCAGGATTTAATAAAAAAGCCCCCGTAAAAACGGGGGCGATCATTCTTATAGCAAATAATTAATTATTAAACTTTGGGGGCAGCTTCAAGGATTTCCTTGCTTACTCCCGAAGCATATTTTTCAAAGTTCTTTACAAATAAACCGGCAAGGTATTTTGCTTTTTCATCAAAAGCATCCTTATCGGCCCATGTATTTTTAGGAGTTAAAACTTCTGTGGGAACGCCTGGAACTTCTTTAGGAATGGCAACACCGAAAACAGGATCGTTCACTGTTTCAACATTATCCAGTTTCCCTTCCAGTGCAGCCGTGATCATGGCTCTTGTGTAGGAAAGTTTCATACGCTGTCCTTCACCATAAGGTCCGCCCGTCCAGCCGGTATTGATCAGCCATACATTTACTTTGTCCTTTGCCATTTTATTTCCCAGCATTTCGGCATATTTTCCGGGGTGAAGTGGCAGGAAAGGAGCACCAAAACATGCGCTGAAAGTTGGCTTGGGTTCAGTTACACCCGCTTCGGTTCCTGCAACTTTTGCAGTATATCCGGAAATAAACTGGTACATGGCCTGTCCGGGTGTTAGCTTCGAAATTGGAGGCAGTACCCCATAAGCATCGCATGTAAGGAAGAAAATATTTTTAGGATTCTTTCCAACTGAAGGTACCAGTGCATTGGAAATAAAATCGAGGGGATAAGATACCCTTGTATTTTCGGTTATAGATCCATCGTCGAAATTGATTGTATTGGTGCCTTCGTGGAATTTTACATTTTCAACGATAGCGCCCGGACGAATAGCATTGTAGATCTCCGGTTCTTTTTCTTTTGAAAGGTTAATGAGTTTTGCATAGCAACCGCCTTCAAAATTAAAAACATTGTCGTCGGTCCAGCCATGTTCATCATCCCCAATTAGCTTACGTTTAGGATCGGCACTCAGCGTGGTTTTTCCAGTTCCACTCAGTCCAAAGAAAATAGCCGTATCACCATTTTCACCCATATTGGCACTGCAATGCATGCTCAATACATTTTTTTCCTGGGGAAGAATATAGTTCAGGATGGTAAAGATGCCTTTTTTGGTTTCTCCTGTATATCCTGATCCGGCAATAAGAATGGTTTTATGCTTAAAAGAAACCACGGCAGCATTACCCTGGCGTGTTCCGCATTCCACAGGATCGAGTTTTAATCCGGGAGCGGTAAAAACATGCCACTCGGGAGTAAAGTTCTCCAGTTCCTCTTCTGTGGGTCGCAGGAACATGTTATTGGCAAATAAATTTGTCCAGGGTTTTTCCGTAACCACCCTGATGTTCATCCTGTAGCGGGGATCGGCACAGGCGTAGCAATCCCTTACCCAGATCTCGGGTTTACTGTTCATATGCTCCATGATTTTTTCACGGATGATATGAAAATATTTCTCTTCAATAGGAATGTTGAAATTATTCCAGTGTACAGTGTTCTCCGTGATCTCATCCTTCACAGTAAACTTATCGTTCGGTGAGCGGCCTGTAAATTCACCGGTATTGATGGCAAGCGCCCCGGTATCTGTTAACACACCTTCACCGATCCTGAGGGTATCTTTCACCAGTTCTTCTGGCGACGACTGGTAGTGAATGCTTTCAATATTCTTCAGGCCAAGATTCACCAGCTTCTCTTTAGAGATAGAAATAGTAGGTACTGACATAAAACAGCAATCGTTTTTTTTGTTTGGACGCAAAGGTAAGCGATAATAATTTCGGGGCCGGTATCAAGTGTAGTTAATACACATTAAATTTCAGGGCAGCTGTTAATTTATTGAAGATAAATTACCGCAATTCGGTTTACTTTGCCCGAGTAAAAATTGAGATGATGAAAAATCTTCCCCTGAACCCTGAAATATTCAAAACTAACAGGAAACGTTTTGCAGAAAGGATGAAACCCGCTTCCATAGCCATTTTTGTGAGTAATGACGAGGTTCCCAGCAATGCCGATGCGCTATATCATTTTAAGCAAAACAGTGATCTGTATTGGCTTTCAGGTATAACCCAGGAAGATTCTATGGTGATATTGTTCCCCGAAAATCCTGACCCAAAATACAGGGAGGTGCTGGTGCTGGTGCGACCTAACGAAATGAAGGAAAAATGGGATGGACGCCGGCTCAGAAAGGAAGAAGCCATAGCCATGAGTGGAATTTCCACCATCGTTTGGCTCGACAGCCTGGATGCACTTCTTCAGCCATGGATACACCTTGCCGATAATATTTACCTCGATACCAATGAAAACGACCGCAAGGCCAGCCTGTTAAGGACCAGGGAATACAGGTTTGTAGATGATATGAAGTTGCGTTACCCTTTGCACCATTACGAAAGGGCTGCAAAGCTTATGAAAGAACTTCGCGGTGTAAAAACAGAACTTGAGATCGAGGTAACCAAAAAAGCCATCGAAATCACTCATAATACATTTAACAGGGTGATGAAATTCATTAAGCCCGGCGTAATGGAATATGAAATTGAAGCTGAGATCATCCATTCTTTCCTTAGCCAGCGCGCAACCGGCGAAGCTTATGGAAGTATAATTGCCAGTGGCGACAGGGCGCGTACCCTGCATTATGTTTCCAATAACCAGGAATGTAAAGATGGCGAACTGGTGTTAATGGATTTTGGCGCATCTTACGGAGGGTATAATGCCGATCTTTCAAGAACTATCCCGGTGAATGGAAAATTTACTTCCCGTCAAAAAGAAGTTTATAATGCCTGCCTGCATTTGCATAATTATGCAAAATCACTTTTAAAGCCTGGGATTTCAATAATCGATTATACCGAAAAAGTGGGTGAGGAAGCAGGTAAGCAGTTCATAAAAATAGGGCTGCTAACTGAGGCCGATGTAAAAAATGAGGATCCGGAGAACAGGGCTTACAGGAAGTATCTCTATCACGGTATTTCTCACCATTTGGGAATTGATGTTCACGACCTGGGAACAAGAACAGAGCCTTTAAAAGAAGGCATGTTGCTGACAGTTGAACCGGGAATTTATATTGAAGAAGAACAAATGGGAATAAGAATAGAAAATAATGTATGGATCACCTCAAATGGAAATATTGATTTGTTTGAAGGAATAGCAATTACGGTGGAGGAGATTGAGGCGGCGATGGGAAGGTGAATGGTGAATGGTGAATAGTGAGCCTGCCTGCCGGCAGGCAGGTAGTGAGGACATTAATGTATGGGCTATTATGAAATAGATAAATAGCGATAGTTCCTGGTAAAAAAAATTAGATGCGACAGATTCCCAACATATTTACTTTGATCAACCTGTTGTTTGGTTGTATTGCCATTGTGCTGATCCTGCAAACAGGAGAAACCATTGTGGTTCTCGACCAGATGGGTGTTGCGCATGTTGACCTCCCTGAAAAGATCTGGATGGGCTCATTGTTTATTTTCGGTGCAGCTATTATAGATTTTTTTGACGGATTCCTGGCAAGAATGCTCAAGGCCAATTCGGAAAAAGGTAAACAGCTCGATTCGCTCTGCGATGTAGTAAGTTTTGGCGTAGCTCCTGGAATGATCCTGTTTCAACTTTTAAGGATTGGCTTTGCCCAACTCGATAATGGCCTCGATATTTCCATGACTTTCCAAATTCCTGCATTTATCTTTTCCGCTGCTGTGGCATGGCGCCTTGCAAAATTCAATATCAGTACCAATCAGACCTATAGCTTCAGGGGAGTGCCTTCGCCTGCAGCAGGTTTATTAATCGCATCATTTCCACTCATCATCTGGCACCAGGAACTGGGCTTGCAAAGTTTGTTTATTAATACCTGGTTCCTTTATGCAGTAATTGTAATAACCAGTTACCTGATGGTGAGCAACCATTCGTTTATTGCTTTTAAATTCACTGATTATTCCTTTAAGAATAATGCAGGAAAATATCTTCTGTTAGTTCTTTCTGTCCTGGCCATGGTATTTTTAGGATGGCTGTCGGTTCCGGCAATATTTATTCTATATATAATTTTTTCATTCTTTGCAAAGGAACCTCCGCATATTGTGGCAGATTCCGGTAACAGCAAAACACTTGATGTTACGGTTTAATAATGCGAACAGAAAAAGATAAGACACAAGTTTTTCTTAGGTTTGCGCATAATTTATTTTAGATGAAATACCAGGTACAGGTAAAGGTGATGCCTTTAAAAGAATTACTCGATCCACAGGGAAAAGCTGTTATGACAGGCTTGGGCAATCTTGGATTGAACAAGGTAAATGATGTAAGGATCGGAAAGAACATCTCCCTGCTTATAGAAGCCGGCTCGGAAGATGAAGCAAAGAAAATTGCTGACGATGCTGCACGTAAATTGCTGGCTAACCCTGTAATGGAGTATTATGAAATAGCTGTTGCACAGCAATAGTCATAATAAATAAAAAGGATGTTATACCTGGTTCCAACTCCTGTAGGTAATTTGAAAGATATTACATTTAGAGCGCTGGAAGTATTGCAATCCGTAGATCTTATACTCGCCGAAGATACCCGCACATCGTCCAAATTATTAGGTCATTACCAGGTAAATAAACCTGTATCTCCTTACCATCAACATAACGAACATAAAATTTTACAGCACCTGGTAGATCAGCTCATTGCAGGTAAAACAATGGCCCTGATTACAGATGCAGGCACTCCCGGAATTTCAGATCCTGCATTTTTACTGGTAAGAGAATGCATAAAAAACGATATTAAGGTGGAAACACTGCCTGGTGCCACTGCTTTTGTTCCTGCACTGGTAAACAGCGGACTTCCCACCAACCGGTTTTGTTTTGAAGGATTCCTTCCCTTAAAAAAAGGCAGGCATACTATGCTGACACAGCTTGCCAATGAAGAAAGAACCATTATTTTATATGAATCTCCACTGAGACTTTTAAAAACATTAAAAGATCTGGCTGAATATTTTGGTGAAGATAGAAATTGCTGCGTATGCAGGGAACTCACCAAAATGTTTGAAGAAAATGCAAGAGGAAGTCTTAAGCAGTTGCATGAACATTTTAGTCAGAAGAATGTTAAAGGCGAAATTGTTATTGTAATTGGAGGTAAAGGTCAGACTGTTTAATAAAAGTTAGAATCTTATATTGTTTCTTCCATTTGCTTGGAAAATCTGTTCAATTCACGAAATTTACCATTACTCTTTTTATGAAAAGGTCTTTTATCCTGCTGTTCTTAATTTTTACTGTATCGGCCCATGCACAACAATTAAGCTTTGGGCGAAGCATGGTTGATACGCTTACTGCACCTCATTTCTGGGGCCGGGGTTATACAAATAATGGTATGGCAAAAGCTGCTGATTTTCTTGCAGCTCAATTCGAACTTTACGGATTGAAGCCAATGGGCAAAAATTTTCTGCAAACATTTAGTTTTCCCGTAAACAGTTTTCCGGGAAAAATGGAAGTTGAAGTTAATGGCACTGAACTCGTGCCTGGGAAAGATTTTTTGATAAGTCCTGAAAGTAAAGGTTTGAAAGGTAAAGCTTCACTTCAGCAACACGACAGCGTGGTTTATATCGATCGTGAAAAAATGCTTATTGTGAAAATGGAAGATAAACTTACTTGGTCGGTGGCACAGGAACAGGCAGATTATACTGTTTTGTTGCTCAATAAGGGATCTGTAAAAAATGCTCCCTCCACGGTTGACATAAATGTTGAAAACAGGTTTATTCCCCAATTTAAAGCTGCTAACGTATGTGCAATGGTGAAAGGAACGGTGCATCCCGATTCATTCCTGATCATCACGGCCCATTACGATCATTTGGGTGGCATGGGAAGCGAAACTTATTTTCCGGGGGCTAACGATAATGCAAGCGGTGTTTCACTGCTGATGAACCTTGCACAATATTATGCACGAAATCCGCAGCCTTACAGTATTGGATTTATTTTATTTGCTGCAGAAGAAGCAGGATTGGTGGGTTCAAAATATTTTACAGAGAATCCTTTGATTGATTTGAAGAAGATCCGTTTTTTATTAAATACCGACCTGGCTGGAACAGGTGAAGAAGGCATTACTGTAGTTAATGCAAGCGAACATCCAACTGAGTTTGGCTGGATGCAAAACATCAGCAGTGAAAATAAATTGTTGGCTGCAGTAAATCCCAGGGGAAAAGCTGCTAACAGTGATCATTACTGGTTTTCTGAAAAAGGTGTTCCCGCATTTTTCTTTTACACGCTTGGGGGCATCAAAGCTTATCATGATGTGTTTGATCGTGCCGAAACCCTTCCATTAGCCACGCATGAGAATTTGTTTCAACTGATTAAAAAATTCAACGAAAAATTAATGGGGAAATAAAAATGAAATATTTTAAACTAAATGTATTTGTTGCTGTATTGATGATGATCATTACCATGAATTCTTATGGCCAGGGAGGAAAAAAAGAAACCAGCAACAAGGTTAAGTACACCATGACAATTGACATGGATGTTAAAACAAATAAGTTTACCGGTAAGCAAACCGTTGAATACTGGAACAATTCGCCTGATACGCTCGACCGTGTATTTTTTCATTTATACTGGAATGCCTTTCAGCCCAACAGTATGATGGATGTGCGCAGCCGCCGCCAGGGTAGCATTACACGTCGCGACAGAGAAGGAAATGAATTTGGCGACTGGGATCCCCGTGTTCGGGACCGCATTGCTAACCTGAAGCCCGATGAGATAGGATACCAGAATGTTAGTTCCATTAAAATGAATGGAAGAACACAAACAACCAAATTACATGAAACAATTCTTGAAGTGAATCTTGATAAACCAATTGCACCAGGTACCAAGGTTGTTTTTGATATGGTTTACGATGCACAGGTTCCCCTGCAGGTGCGGCGCAGTGGCCGCGACAATCCGCAAACCGGCGTTCGTTATACAATGACACAGTGGTACCCTAAAATGGCAGCATACGATAAAAACGGATGGCATCCCACACCTTATATTGGCCGGGAGTTTTATGGTGTGTGGGGCGATTTTGATGTTACCATCAATATTGATAGATCTTATATCATTGGTGGTTCGGGTTATTTGCAAAATCCAAATGCTATTGGTTATGGATATGAAGACAAAGATGTTAAAGTAAAAAGGCCAACGGGAAATAAATTAAGCTGGCGATTTCTTGCACCCGATGTTCATGATTTTGCATGGGCTGCCGATCCGGAATTTAAACACATCAAACGCCAGATTCCAAATGGTCCAACCATTCATGTGCTCTATAAAAACCCTGAGAACAGTTCCCAGGAAGATGCGCGTTGGAACCATATTTCCGAAGCTTCTGAAATAGTTTATCCCTTTATCAAATCAAAATTTGGAGCTTATCCTTATAAGCAATATTCCTATGTTCATGGAGGTGATGGAGGAATGGAATATGCCATGACAACCATGCTTGCCGGCCCAAGCCTTGGTACTGCTTTTCATGAATGGATGCACAGCTGGTACCAGATGGTCCTGGGTATAAATGAATCTTTGTATCCATGGATGGACGAAGGCTTCACCGAATTCTCAACCAACCTTGTAGAAGAATATTACAGGCGTGAAATGGTGAAAAAACATCTATCCAATAACCCAACAGAAGCAAGGAAATCCGATTCCATTGCCCTGAATGCAAAACCTCGTTACCACCAGTCGAATTATAATGGTTACCTGGCGCTGGCAAAAAGTGGAAGGGAAGAGCCTATGTCAACCCATGCCGATCATTACAATACCAATTACGCATATTCCAATGCGGCCTATTCCAAAGGAGCAGTTTTTCTTGAGCAACTGGGCTATATAATTGGTGCGGAAACACGTAACCGCGTGTTGCTTGATCTTTATAACGCGTATAAATTTAAATCGCCCGATGCCGATGACTTTATCAGGCTTGCTGAGAAAGCTTCGGGAATAAAACTCGACTGGTACAAGAACTATTGGGTTAATACCACCAATACTATTGATTATGGAATTGACAGTTTATGGGAGCAGGGTGGAGCTACCAATGTAAGATTAAAGAATACTGGTTCCATTCCAATGCCTGTTGATGTAAAAATTAGTTTTAAAGATGGCACTACTGAATGGCATTATATTCCTATGTATTTGATGTTTGGTGAAAAGCCGGCAGAGGAGGGACAGGAAAACAGGATCGTTTATGAATCCTGGAAATGGACGCACCCTACCTACGAAATAAATACCAAGCGTAAACTGGTTGATATCGTTTCAGTTGAAATAGACCCAAGCTACAGGATGGCAGATATTGAAAGACGGAATAATAAAATAGAATTAAAATGGTAATAGAAAATCCCTGCTTCCGGCAGGGATCTTTTTATGCGTATAAAATATATTTTTCGCGGAAATAAGGTTCATCAAAAATCTTTGAAATTTCAACCATTGCAGGCCTTGCCCCGCTTTCAAAGATCTCCTGGGCAAGGTCGCCGCCTTTCAGGCAAATAAGTCCTGATTTATACTGCACCTTTTCTCCATCATCTCCATCAAACATATAACTACCTTTTTTTAACAACGGCCTGGTCCATCTCAAAAGATCTTTTAAAGGAGCTACGGCACGGCTCACTGCAAAATCAAACTTCCTGTTCTTTATTTCTTCGGCCCTTGCATGTTGTGTTGTTACATTGCGAAGACCGATCGCCTCTTTAACAGCTTCAATTACTTTTAATTTCTTTCCTATGCTGTCAACCAAATGAAATTGTACTTCCGGGAAAAAAATGGCAAGAGGAACTCCCGGAAAACCGCCTCCTGTTCCTACATCAATTATATTAAGTCCTCCACTGAAATTAAATGCAGCTGCAATACTTAAGGAATGAAGAATATGTTTTTCATACAGACCTTCCATGTCTTTCCTTGAAATAACATTGATCTTCTGGTTCCATTCGGCATACAATTCGCCTAAAGCTTCAAACTGTTTATGCTGCCGGGGCGTAAAATCTGAAAAGTATTTTAATAATATTTCCAAGTGCAAAAAATTGATAAAAAACTACAAAAACCCGGTAAAGGTAAATTGAATTAGTTCCAGTTCTTTTTAGGTTTTCTCCAAAGACTGGGCATAAAAAGAAGGTAATAAAAAAACATCCAGAGATCCCAGAAAATGAATAAAGGAAACAGGTCTGATTCATTTAACCTTTTCATTGACCTGTGCCAGATGATTGCCTGCACCATCCATTTTACTCCCAACGGAATCAGTGCCATCCACCAGTTATAGAAAAAAATGGAAGCCACCAGATTGGGATAAAAAAGGAAAATGGTTACTGTGTATAATCCTAATAAAAATTTATGAGATGATTTATAAAATTTTCCGGTTGTGTAATGGCGATGCTTCTGTCGCATCCAGTCCTTCCATCTTTCTTTAGGTTTTGAAATAGTGAAAGCTTCTTTATCAAGCACCACTGCTGTGTTGCGACTATTTGCAACTTTATTAATAAACAGGTCATCATCTCCGCTGGGTATATGGTTAATGGAGGAAAAGCCTTTGTTTCTTATGAAGACATCTTTTTTATAGGCCAGGTTTCTTCCAACGCCCATATAGGGTTTCCCAGCCAGGGCGTATCCAAAATATTGAAGCGCGGTATGAAAGGTTTCAAAACGGATCACTTTATTTAAAAATCCGGGTTTCCTGGAGTACGCGCCATAGCCAAGTGCAACCTCCACTCCATTAGAAAAAGCATCCTGCATTTTAAACATCCATTTTTCGCTGGAAGGCACACAGTCGGCATCAGTGAGCAGCACTATTTCATGTTTGGCTTCTTTAATACCAACTGATAACGGGAATTTTTTGCCGGCGATCATTTTAGCTTCCTGGCTAAGTTCAACTATATGTAATTTTTTAAAAGTTCTTTTTAGTTCTTCAAGAATGTATTTAGAATCATCAACGGAGTTATCATTAACAACAATCACTTCATTAGTAGTAGGATATTCCTGAACCAGAACACCGGGAAGATTTCTTGCAAGGTTTTCATCTTCGTCGCGGGCGCATACAACCACAGAAACCGGGTGTTGCTGGGTTTGTATTTTTGTTTGCTGCCTGTAAAAAGCAACCCGGCGAAAAAAATACAGGTAATAAAAAAGCTGCACAGCGGTAACAGCTACCAATGCGTAAAAAATTACGGCGCCCCAACTCATAAGCATGAAGGCGAAGATAATCTGTTTGCATTCTCCGAAACTGAATAGTAACAAGGATTTTTATGAAATTTTATCCCCGTTTTTGCCCGGCTGAACTTCTTTCAGATCTTATAAGCTGCATTAAACCTATACCCTCCATTATCTTTGCGCCCTTATGCCAGCATTAGCTTTTGATTTGATAAGGACGGATGAACGAACAGCGGCAAGGGCCGGAACCATCACCACCGACCATGGAAAGATTGAAACCCCCATTTTTATGCCTGTGGGAACCATTGGAAGCGTGAAAAGCATTTCTCAGCAACAGTTGAAATCAGAGATCGATCCGCATATAATTCTTGGAAACACCTATCATTTATACCTGCGGCCCGGAATGGAAACCATGGAAGCTGCAGGCGGCTTACATAGTTTTATGAACTGGGATCGCCCTGTGCTTACCGATAGCGGGGGTTACCAGGTTTTTTCTCTTGCTGCCAATCGAAAGATCAATGAAGAAGGAGTGATGTTTCAAAGTCATATAGATGGAAGCAAACATCTTTTTACTCCGGAAAGGGTAATGGATATTCAAAGGTCCATTGGTGGCGATATTATGATGGCCTTTGATGAATGTCCGCCTGCCAATTCGGAATATAAATATGCTTTAGATTCAATGAATCTTACACATCGCTGGCTCGACCGGTGTGTGAATCATTTTAGTGATACAACCGCGAAATATGCGCATGATCAAAATCTTTTTCACATTGTGCAGGGTGCCGTTTTCCACGACCTCAGAAAAGCTTCCTGTGAATACATCGCATCAAAAAATGCTACGGGAAATGCTATTGGTGGTTTAAGTGTGGGAGAACCCGAACCTGTGATGTACGAAATTTGCCAGCTATGCTGCGAAAATCTGCCCCAAAACAAACCGCGTTACCTTATGGGTGTTGGAACGCCATGGAATATTTTGGAGTGCATTGCTCTTGGCGTAGATATGTTCGATTGCGTTATGCCTACGCGCAACGGCCGAAACGCCATGCTTTTTACCACGAAGGGGGTAATTAATATTGATAATAAAAAATGGGAAAGAGATTTTTCGCCGATAGACGATGAACTGGATTGCGAAACAAGTCATTATTATAATAAAGCCTACCTAAGGCATTTGTTCAAATCGGGAGAGATCTTAGGACTTACCATTGCCAGCATTCATAACCTGGCATTTTATCTGTGGCTGGTAAAGCAGGCACGCCAACATATACTCGATGGTGATTTTCATTCCTGGAAAAATGATATCCTGCCGGTGATCAAAACCAGGCTTTAACGAAATGCTTAGAAGTAAGCAGGGTTTCAGGATGAATAATTTCATTATAAATAACTTACTTCGTTTTTAATGATCACCAAGATCGACTGGTATATAATTAAAAAATTCCTGGTAACTTTTTTTTCCAGCATGTTTATCATGACCACACTTGCTGTGGCCATAGACATAAGCGAAAAAACCGATGATTTTGTAAAATCAGGTCTTACCAGCAGCCAGATCTTTCGTGAATATTATATTGGTTTCATTCCCTGGATCTGGGGCATGTTATATCCTTTGTTTGTTTTTATTGCTGTTATTTTCTTTACAAGTAAAATGGCACTTCGTTCGGAAGTGATTGCCATTCTTGCCAGCGGTGTTTCCTATAACAGGTGGTTAAGGCCCTATTTAATTGCAGGCCTTTTCTTTGCTATTCTGTTATTTTTCGCGGCTCGATTTGTTTTACCAAAAGGCAATGATATCCGAAGCAGCTTTCAGTCAACTTATATCGACAGGAACCATTCGGCAGGCGCATTCAATCATATTTACAGGAGAATAGATTCCAACACCTATATAGGTATGCGTAATTACGATACGGCAACACGCGCTGCGGGCGGTTTTTTTATGGAGAAAGTTAGGGATAGCCGTGTTTTTTATAATATGCGTGCATTCCGAATTGAGTGGGATACCAGTGTAAACAAGTGGAAGCTGATAAATGTTGTAGAAAGAGATATCGACAGCATGCAGGAAAATATCCGCAGGAAAGACGTACTTCATATTAATTTGAATCTACATCCCCTGGAATTAAAAAAAGATGAATATTTAAAAGATAATCTTACCACACCCGAACTGGCAAATTATATTAAAAATGAAGAAATGCGTGCGGCCGAAGGTCTTAACCCAATGAAAGTGGAGTTATACAGGCGAACAGCCACACCCTTTACAGTTTTGCTGCTAACAATTATAGGTGCTGTTATTGCAGGAAGAAAAACCCGTGGAGGAAGCGGTTTACACATGGCCATCGGGATTGTAATTGCAGCTGTTTTTATAGTTTCTGATAAGTTCTCCACCACCTTTTCGGTAAAAGGAAACCTGCCTCCCATTCTTGCAGCCTGGATACCTAATTTATTCTTCAGTTTAGTTGCAATTTACCTCTACAGGAAAGCCCCCAAATAATAAAGAACCTTTGTTGCAATTTTGTCGCTCGAGGCGCTTGCCCTAACTTTAGGGGCCAGGTTTATCCTGCACTAATGAAAAATATCTGAAAAAATGGGAGTAATAAAAGACAGGTTCAAAGCAAAATCCGATGCGGTTGCTGCAGAAATCAAAGACATTTTAAAAGAACATGGAAATAAAAAGATCGGCGAAGTGCAATTGTCGCAGATCTTCCAGGGAATGCGTGGTATGACCGGGCTGGTTACCGAAACTTCTTTGCTGGATTCACATGATGGAATACGTTTTAGGGGTTATTCAATTCCTGAACTCCAGGAAAAACTTCCGAAGGCCGACAATGGTTCGGAGCCGCTTCCGGAAGGATTATTTTATTTAATGCTGGTGGGTGAATTGCCAACCGAAGACGATGTTCAACACCTCACTGCTGTTTGGCAAAGAAGAAGTCATGTACCTAATCATGTTTTTGCCACTATTGAAGCCCTTCCCATTAGTACACATCCCATGACGCAGTTTGTAGTTGCCATTATGGCTTTGCAAACCGAAAGTCAGTTTGCCAAGCGTTATGCCGCCGGCATGAGCAAAAAAGATTATTGGGAAGCTGTTTTTGATGATTCAATGGACCTCATTGCCCGCTTACCAAGGATCGCCGCTTATATCTACCGACGGAAGTATAAAGGTGGTGATCATATTCAGCCAAATGGTTTATTCGACTGGTCGGGCAATTTTGCGCACATGATGGGTTACAAGGACGAAAGCTTTAAAGAACTTATGCGTTTATATATGACCATTCATGCCGACCATGAAGGTGGTAATGTTTCGGCGCATACAACGCACCTGGTTGGTTCGGCACTTAGCGACCCTTATTTAAGTTATGCGGCCGGAATGAATGGGCTTGCAGGCCCGCTGCATGGGTTGGCCAACCAGGAAGTGATCAAATGGATCTTCGAAATGCGTGAAGACCTGAACACCGATCTTCCTACAAAACAGCAAATTGAGGACTACGTAAAAAAGACTTTGGAAGAAGGCAAGGTTGTTCCAGGATATGGCCACGCCGTATTAAGAAAAACCGATCCCAGGTTTTCTGCACAAATGGAATTCGGAAAGAAACATATGCCGGATGACCCGCTGGTGCAAACGGTCTGGAATATTTATGAAGCCGTTCCGCCAATTTTGCAATCACTGGGAAAAATTAAAAACCCATGGCCCAATGTTGATGCCCATAGTGGTGCATTGCTGGTACATTATGGCATGGTAGAATATGAATTTTATACAGTTTTATTTGCAGTGAGTCGTTCACTTGGTGTTTTATCGAGCTTATGTTGGGACAGGGCGCTGGGCTTCCCGCTGGAAAGGCCTAAATCTGTTACCACCGAGCAGGTAAAAAAATGGTTGAAGGGTGAAGACGAGATCTGGGGAGAATAATAAATTGAATTAAAAATAAAAGGCCGGAGCATTTCCGGCCTTTTTAATTTATCTGACTATTATATTAAATAAGTTCTAGAAAAAATTATCCAGGGATTTTAAACTAATAGGTTTTTCCCAGATGGTGAGTTTGGCCCCATCGAGTTCTGTTGGCATGGTAGGTCGAAATGCGCTGATCAAATGAAACTGGATATCGGGGTGTTTCTGGTAAAGTTCAGGTAATTTATCCCATCCCAATCCATCGGGAAGATTATAGTCTATAAACAAAAAATCGGGAGAAACTTCATTGATACGTGAAACACCATCAGCCAGCGTATGGGCAATGTGTACTTCATAGTTTTTACGAAGAAAATATGTCTTCATCAGGAGACATAAATCCACTTCGTCATCTATTATTAAAACTTTTTTCCTCGTTATCATAGCTCGCCTAAGCCTATTCTATAAAATTATCATACCATCATTTCCATTCCCAAATTATCAATCCTATAAAAATAATGGTTTGCTGCTACTTTTTAACAAATTAGACAGGAGAAATTTAAAATTTGGAAGGGCGGAGACTGGTATGATTATTTTGATCACTTAAGAAATTATTGCTCATTTTAAATATTTAATATTATGACTACAAAATCAAAGATCATCCTTGGTATAGTTGGTGCAGCTGCTGCCGGTGTTGCTATAGGATTGTTACTGGCCCCCGAAAAAGGTACCGAATTAAGAGCTAAGATTTCTCAGAAAACTGGCGACTGGACAAGTCATTTAAGTGATCTTTTTGCAAGTGCCAAAGAAGAAGTTGGCAACCTGGCAAAAAAGGGATCTAAAGCTGCTGCTGATGCGGGCAATAAATTCAACAATATGGGCGAAAGCTATAGCTAAATAATGATGCAGGTCATTGAATGACCTGCTTCTTTTTTTTATATTAGTTGAAATTATGGCAAATGGAAGAATACAAAACGACTACAGGATCTGCAGAAGAAAAGGAAGATCTGAATACAAAAACATCCCGGCTTAAAGAAAATATCGGCACTTATGTAAAAACATATGCCGAACTCGCAAAAGCAAAAGCAACTCGGGCAGCATCCAATGCTGTCAGCGGGATCGTTATTGGTATTGTTTCCATCGTTTTATTGTTCTTTTTTCTTTCCTTTCTTTTCACGGCCATTGCATGGTGGGTGGGCGGACTGGTAGGAAGCACAGCCGGTGGCTTTTTTATTGTTGCAGGATTCTTCCTGTTGCTGCTTGTTCTGGTGTTTGCATTAAAGAAAAAAGTTATTGTACCCATGATCAGGAATTCAATCATCAGCAAGGTTTATGAGTAAGATTAAAACATACGATGATCTTTTACAGGAAGAACAAAGACTACTTGCTGATTTGAAGATTCAGGAAGTGGTAATTAGAAATGATATTGCAGGTGTAAAGGAAGGTTTAAAACCTATTGGTAAGGTTATGCGCACCATTGGAAAATTTACCACACGTGACCGCACCGGTGCTTTCGCAAATTTCGGTCTCGACTTTGGTGTGGACCTGGTAGTGAGAAGATTTCTCCTGGCCAGGGCAGGGTGGTTTGTGAAGATACTTGTGCCTTATCTTCTTAAAAATTATTCATCTCACATCATCAGTGAAAAGCAAAGAGCCAAACTTATGGAAAGGATCAATGGCTTTTTCAGTAAACTTCGGCCAAAACCCGAAGCAGCACCTGCCGATAAGCATGTGTAATTAATATTACCTGCTTTCCCATTTAATTTATGAATCGTTGCTTTTGGGTACAGTTTTAGTCGGTTACAAACTGTAAACTATTATTTATGAAACATAATGAACCTCCTAAAGTACCGCGTCCTAAAAAAGGAGAACAGGGTTACGATAAGAATGGCCCGGATGCTCCTCAAAAAGAAGGTGGTGATGAAAATTTGGCGGAATCTTCGCCCACCGACAGCAGGCTTGATGAAAAAGTTATCGTTAACGAACAAAGAAGCGATAAGATCGTGAATGGTGCACCTCAAACATCTGCAAATACCAGCGAAAGGTCGGCAAGCGATGAAGAGATCGTAGATCCGTTATAATTATATTATTGTCCCGGCAGTGTTTATTGAGGTGGATGTGAAGAAAGAATAGCCGGGACTTATTTTAAAAGAAGCCGTCTCATTTATAAATGAGTCTGTTTTTTCTTTTGAGTCTTTGTTCAAATTTGGTTTTGATTTTTGCCTGTTGAGTGGATGAGTGTTGTTTGTGTTACTTAAATTTTGAAAAAAGGCCTTTTTAGGCTGCTTTTTTCCG
>JAEZCV010000011.1 GCA_023429985.1 Bacteroidota bacterium
CCCATACTGCTGCGACTTTTAATCTCAAGTTCCTCGAAGTAATATTCAAATTCCTTATTCCTGGCAGAGCAATTCGGACTTAAGATCACACGCAACACTTCGGCCTCTCCATTTGGGTTGGCGGTAAAGTAATGCACTTTTGATTTGTCGGAACCCTTTGTAAGGTCGTATTCCTTATCTCTTGTAATACCTGTTACATTAAAACGCTTGGCATAACTAATGCCACTCGATCCATCGACGTAGATCATATTATAAGTGGTTCGGTCATCCCCTTTTCGAAATATAGCAGCATATAAAATATCCTTGCCAATAAATACCTTGTCAGAAACCTTTACCACCTTCATTATACCTCTGCGGGTGAATGCAATGATATCATCAAGGTCGGAACACTCAAAAAGAAATTCATCTTTTTTCAGCGAGGTACCAATAAATCCCTCCTCACGGTTAATATAAAGCCTGGTATTGGCAATGGCAACCTGTTTGGCTTCAATAACTTCAAAAACTTTGATCTCCGTTTTCCTTTCTCTTCCCTTGCCATATTTCTTTAACAGGTTTTCAAACCAGGCAATGGCATAGTCATTCAGGTTTTGCAAATTGTGTTTAACTTCTTTGATCTGGGCTTCAAGGTCCTTGATCTGGGCATTCAATTCATCAATGTCAAGCTTATAAATTCTACGTACAGGCTTTTCCGTTAGCTTAAGGATGTCTTCACGGGTAACGGCCCTTTTCAATTTTTTGGTAAAGGGAACAAATGCCTTATCAATTGCAGCAATCACTTTATCCCAGGTCTCATGCTTTTTCTCAAGCTCCTTGTATATCTTTTCTTCAAAGAATATTTTCTCCAGTGAAGTATAATGCCATTTTTCCTGCAGTTCTCCCAGCCTTATCTGCAATTCTTTTTCCAGCAAACCTTTTGTATGCTCGGAAGAATATTTCAACAATTCATTTACCGAAACAAAATGTGGTTTCTGGTCAATGATAACGCAGGTATTGGGAGAAATTGAAACCTCGCAATCGGTAAATTTATAAAGGGCGTCAATAGTAATATCAGGTGAAATGCCAGGCGCCAGGTCCACCACAATTTCCACTTCAGCAGCGGTATTATCTGTTACTTTTTTGATCTTGATCTTACCATTATCATTTGCTTTTACAATGCTGTCCATGAGCCCCGATGTAGTTACACCGTAAGGCACACTTTTGATCAGCAAAGTTTTTTTATCCTGCTCTTCAATATGTGCACGTACCTTAACCTTTCCGCCACGCATGCCCTGGTTATAATCGCTAACATCAATCATGGCGCCGGTAAGAAAGTCGGGATAGAGATCAAATTTCTTACCTTTTAAATATTTAATGGAAGCTTCACAGAGTTCATTAAAATTATGCGGAAGTATCTTGGTGGCCAGTCCAACAGCAATTCCTTCAGCGCCCTGGGCCAATAGCAATGGAAATTTTACAGGTAGTGTTACGGGCTCATTCTTTCTTCCATCATAACTTAACTGCCATGTAGTTGTTTTTGGATTGAACACCACTTCAAGTGCAAATTTGCTCAGGCGTCCTTCAATATACCTAGAGGCGGCAGCATCATCGCCTGTGCGTATATCGCCCCAGTTTCCCTGTGTATCAATCAGCAAATCTTTCTGCCCCATGTTCACCAGCGCATCACCAATGGAAGCATCGCCATGAGGATGGTACTGCATAGTTTGTCCAATTACATTAGCCACCTTATTAAACCTGCCATCATCCATTTCGCGCATCGCATGAAGTATACGACGCTGCACCGGTTTCAAACCATCTTCAATGGCAGGAACAGCTCTTTCAAGAATGACATATGATGCATAATCGAGAAACCATGTTTTGTATTGTCCATTGATCCCGTGATCGGTTTGAACGTGTTCGAAATTTTTATTCTTCATTGGATAATAATCTAATCACCTCTTATTTAATTTTTTTTCCTGGCAACTGCATACCGTTCTGGTGAAGCGTCATTCCATTTACAACTCCATTATTGTCTTTGTGAAATTCAATTTTTGCATCCACCACCTTATAAAAAAACACATCTGTTTTTTCCGGATAAATTTCAAATGCCGACTGACCTGTTGCCTGGGCCATGAGTTTATTGCCCTCAGTTGTTATGGTTATAAAAAACTGCGGCGCCAGTTGATATTCACCAACATAATGATGAAGCTGTTCTTTGGTAATTTTTATTTCCCTGCGCACTTCAGGAATCGTATATTTTTCGCCAAGTGAAATGGCCGCAAGTGATTTAGCAATTGCAGAAACCTGTTTTGAACTATTATCAAGAAGAACCACCACCAGTTCCTCGGCCGGAAAACGAATTATATAAGAAGAAAAGCCGTGAATACCGCCGCTGTGCGCATGCAGTTCCCTGCCCGTAGCACTGTCTATAACCCAGCCATACCCATATTTGCTTTTGAAAGGAGTAAAGACCTTATTCCATGCACCCTCATTCAATATTTTTGAAGTAAAGATGGCTCGCTCCCATTTCAGTAAATCGCCTGCAGTTGAATAAATGGCACCTGCAGCATGTGCAATGGTGGAATCTACAACAGGTGCCGGTATTATCGTATCTGTTGAAATGACGAAATAACCATTTGATTTTTTTGGATGCTCAAGATGTGTAAAATCAAACCCGGTATTATTCATCCCCAAGGGGCGAAAGATCTTTTCGTGCATCAGTTGTTCGAAGGACTTCTTTCCTGCTTTTTCTGCAATATAACCAAGCAGTATGTAGCCTGAATTACTGTAGTTGAACTTAGCGCCGGGTTCAAAATCGGGAGGATATGATTTGAATAATTCCAGCATTTCATCGCGACTATAATGCCGCGTAACATCTCTTTGCATCACCAGTGAATCGTTTGTATAATTATAAATGCCGGAAGTATGCGTTAAAAGATGTTCTATTGTGATC
>JAEZCV010000047.1 GCA_023429985.1 Bacteroidota bacterium
GTTTAGCTTTCAACAAACCTCTTTCTTCTAAATCTTTTCTGAGCTTTGATGCAGATGTAAACTGAATGGAGGGAATTTTTTCTGCAACTGCCGCTTTTACATTCCTGAGGTTATCATCAATAAATAAACACTCCTCAGGTTGAAGATTGAACCTGTCGAGCAATAATTTGTAGAACTCAGGGAATGGTTTTCGCATTTTTTCTTCACCACTAACAACACGCCCATCAAACCAGTGTAAAAAATGGTAGCGCTCCAGCGCTATGGGAAATAATTCTGCACTCCAGTTGGTAAGTGCATAAAATTTATAGCTATCTGAATTTTTAAGATCTTCAAAAACATCAACTGTTTCCTTTATAGCACCACCAAGCATTTCGGTCCAGCGACCATAATATGCTTCAATCATTTCTTTCCATTCAGGATGTTCTGCTGATAATGTTTCAGTAGCTTCTTTTATGGTGCGTCCACCATCCTGTTCTTCGTTCCAGTCGGGCGTACAAATATTTTCCAGGAAATATTTTCTTTCAGATTCATCCTTTA
This sequence comes from Bacteroidota bacterium, assembly GCA_023429985.1. GTDB lineage: Bacteria > Bacteroidota > Bacteroidia > Chitinophagales > Chitinophagaceae > Flavisolibacter. The sequence goes on from JAEZCV010000047.1 coordinate 538, forward strand.
TCAGTTTTTCAAACAAATAAGAAGGGTTCCAGTCAATTAATACGCCTCCAAGATCCCAGATGATGGTTGATGTTTTCATAACCTGCTAATTTCGGGAATAGAGTGGATATACTATCTAAAATTTTGCTATTTCATTCACATTGCTATTGTAGTTGGTCCATAATTTATTTCATATACAAAAATGATAACTGGATAAATATTGATCTGAAACACTGGCACGAAATACATATGGTATACTAATACTCGTAAATAACTGTAAAAGAGCGGATGCCCCCACCATATGATAATACTTGCAGGTACTAAACGACGAAACGACTAAACAACTAAACAATTACCTAACCAGGCTTTACCCCGGGATCCTTGAAATATATTTCTCTATTTGTTTGATCTGATCTACAATTTGAGGTGTAGTAGGTTTCAGTGCTTTTGCTTTACGGAAGAAATCTTTTGCTGCCCTGAATTCTCTTTTATTCATCATCAGGCTGCACATTTGAAGATAAGCGGCAGCATGGTTTTCCTTGTCAGGCAGGCCTTTACGCAAGGCGGACCTGATATAACTTTCCGCCTGTTTAAGATCGTTTTTTTGCATGGCAAGCATACCCATTTGCAACATGCTGGCACCTTCGGCTTCCTTCATGGGCATACCCAGGTCGAGGCCTTTTTTCATGTTCTTTTCTGCCCCCTCAAAATCCTGTTTCATCATGGCAATGTTTCCCTTCAGGGTATAAAAAACAGAACGAATAGGCTTGAATAGGAGGTTAGGAAAATGAATAGAAGCGATCACTTTTTCTGCTTCTTCAATATTGCCACTTTCCAGGTGTTCCTGGATCAGGCGCAGAGGACCAAAGAAAAAATGCCCCAGCACGAGGATCAATCCAACAAGATATAAAGGAAATACAGGCCAGAATCCACTGATGGTAAGGTTAAGTACCAGTCCGGCAATGATCATAATAATTCCCAGCCAGAGACGGTATTTAATAAGGATGTTATACAACTTCATGAGAAAATCTTAAGGGAGGGCAAAGATAAGGCGGGGTATGAGAAAATCTTTGTTATTTTGCAGCCCGATTTATTGGCTAATTACCTTATTTCCAAATTAACAAATTAGCCATTTCCCGCAGGCATAGTGGCCCGGTAGTTCAATGGATAGAATAGGAGTTTCCTAAACTCTAGATACAAGTTCGATTCTTGTCCGGGCTACTTTGCAATGCGGGACTAAACTTTAGATAAGGTTCGATACCTTTCGGGGCTCCTTAGCAAATGCGGGATGAACAGTAGAATTATTTTCGATTTCTTACCCACCAATAAATTGCTAAACATTATTATTATCCGCCACTCAGCTCTTCATTTCTCCAGTCATTACTTCTATCTTTAAGCTCACCAAAACCACTATGCTCTACCTCAACCGCATCATCAGCATTATTGGCTGGACTTTCATTATTGCATTATCGGTTTATTTTTTCTTCGATAATGTAATTGCCTATTTCTATGGATATCGCAGCAGGCTGTTTGGAACTACCCTGTTTAATAACCAGCTCTGGGTGGCTATGCACATGACAGGAGGAACACTTACACTTTTACTGGGGCCTTTACAATTCTGGAAATACCTTAGAACAAGGTTTGTGAAAATTCACCGCAACCTGGGTAAATTTTATATGCTTGGAATTGCACTGGCCTGTGCTCCTGCCCTCCGGCTTTCTATAATAAGCACCTGCGTGCCCTGCCGTATATCGCTTTTTCTTCTTACAATATTTGCGCTGCTTTCAACCGCTTTTGCATGGAAAGCCATCAAATCAAAAAACATCAAGGCACACCGCCAGTTTATGGTGCGCAGTTATATTTGTGTACTTGCCTTTGTTGCAGTGAGAATTGATGGTATTCTGCCGCTAGATTTTCTTTTCGGGTCTGTTGAGGATGCAACTTTCAGAAGAGTAGTAAACGAATACTTTTTTTCATTTGTTCCACTGTTAATTGGAGAGATTTTTCTTACCTGGTTACCATCTGCAGGCCTGAGGTTTAAAACCAATTGTAAATAAAAACATGTTAGTAAACATCCACTTCAGCGCTGTATCAGAACCGAATTTCAGAGCCAGTAATGAGCCTCATGTGAGCCAGAAGAGAGGGAGCAGATAGTATTGCCTGCTCTCTGCTGGCTCTGTCTTCCCTCTATGGTATAGGATTCTTTTTTGATGGATAATCTGGCAAATCCATTGTACACTCCTAAAAGACTACCTGCACCCTGAATTGCGTTGCACTGGCATTATACCTGTTTTCAATCCTTGAAAAGATCTGGTTAGCCATGAACCTTATGTTCTTTCTGTAATACCAGTTCAATCCAATAGTTATGTCATTCATCTTTTTAATTTCTTCTACAGATTCCTTTAAATGTACCCTGGCATACCTAACGCCCACTTCCCATGCACCTCTATATGATTCACCCTGTACAGGACCTGCTACCGAAACATCCGAAAATTCATTTCCATCAAGATCATAACTCCGCTTTCCCCTTCCTAAAAACATGGAAGCCTGAAGGTAAAAACTGTTGAAATCCCTTTTCCTTTCACTTCCTGCAGCTCCTTCATCAATTCGCACAAAAGAATGCATGTATTCTCCCATCAGGGCAAACTTCTTATACGTATATCCCAACTCCCCTGCAAATGAATTTACCTTATCTACATTTGGTATGGTTCCGGATTTAATAAACTGTCCTCCGGTATGCGTGGGATTCTCAACATTCAGCTCATACACATCATCTATGGGAGAATAAAAATTGGTTGATAGTCCAAGGTGTAAGGTTTTATTCAATGAAGTATCCCAAACAGGCAAAACGGCAAGCCTTGAAGAAATAGAATGCTGGCTATTGCCATCCAGGTCGGAAGCCAGTGAATTGGTTAACCGAAACAGGCCTGCATAGATCCTTGCCCTTTGGTCAAAAAAACTGCGCTGCAACATTATGCCGGCATTCCTTCCAGGGCCAAAAGTGCTGGAAAGCGACCGTTCCATAAAAACGATGCTGTTGCTGGTGGTATTTTCCTCCATCCCAAATGGTTCACGGAAATGACCAACCGTAATTTTCTCGAAAAAAGGAAGTTTAATAAATGCCAGGTATAGGTCTGCAAAGCTGATCTCTTCACCAAAAGAAAACTCAAATTCATATTCAAGGGCGTTTTCAATTACCCCTTCAAAACTGAGGCGTGCTCTCCTCAATTCAATTGTACTAAGTGGTTTGCCTGCAATGGAATCCAGATCGCCATCATGTTTATTATAAGCAAGGTCGTAATGAATACGGCCTCCGACACTTAACTCGGTTTTACCGTTCTCTGTTCTGAATTTTAACCCATCATCCCAAACAGCTTTTAAACCTGTTTGGGCCTTTAAGGTAAAAACAATGATTATATAAATAAAAATAAACCCCGTCCGCTTTATCATACCCGGTCAGAAATGCAATTCTTATTCCTTTACTTCAAATCATTTACAGATAAAGGCAAGTACAATTAAAGCTATGATTCCCGACCAGTTCATGAGCAGGTGGTATACCGACTGTTTCATCATCTAAATTTAATGTGTGAAAATTCAAGAAAAACCTAAAAAAACAATGCCTGATGAGGATCGAATGGCGAAAAAATGTAATGAAATGTTGCCTGCCCACAGTATGGCTTGCCGGGGATAATAAAAAATATAAAGCGTATTGATTTATAGGGAGATTTGGAATGAATCCCCACCCATTTATATTATATTTGACATGCATTTTGGCATCTGACCGCTGAAAACCTAAATCTGATCATCCAATCCGGCAACGGACAACAAAAACCTGATGCACCATAAAAAGATCCTGTGGCTGTTTGCCCTTGCAACCCTATTATCCATTCTTCCCGAAAATTCCCTTGCACAATTCAACCCAATAGAACAGCAATATGTTTTTCGCAGCTGGGATAACCAGTCGGGCCTGCCCCAAAATACAGTAAACGATATTGAAAAAGATCATGATGGATATTTATGGGCAGCAACAGAAGAAGGCCTGATTCGCTTCGATGGATCGGAATTTCACATAAAAAACGAATCCAACACTCCCGGCCTGCACTCGAGTGTATTTTACGACATTACCGTATCGCCCCAGGGAATCTGGGCTTCCAGCCGCAATTCAATACTTCGCATTAACAAACTAAAAACCCAGTCATTCGATTTTCGAAAAAACCTGGAAGGCTCCTGGATCAAATGCATAGAAGCAGAAGCTTCCGGGAAACTTTGGATAGGAACCAGCTCGGGTGAACTATTCTTCCTTGTAAATGATTCGTTTTATCGTTACGTTCCCTGGAACCCCGAAAGTTCAGGTTCTATAGATGCAATAAGAATACTGAATGATGGTTTGCTGCTGGGAACTGCAAAAGGATTAAAAAAAATTAATTATTCCCGTGGCACTATTTATAGCTTTCCCGAACTGGAAGGCTTGCAGGTGAGCGCCATCCAGCCGGGAAATGAAAATGAAATATGGATAGGAACAGCCGATGAAGGCCTATTCGTTTTAAAGAACAATGCAGTATCCCCCATTACCAAAAAGGGATTGAAAGAACCCTTTATAAACAGCCTGGCAGTTGCCCCGGATGGAGCAATCTGGATTGGAACAAGAAGTAATGGATTCCAGGTTTATAAAAATGGTTTGTATACCAGCCCGAACCAAAAAGAATTTGAACACGATGGCATAAAATCCATTCTTTTCAGGCAGAACGATGTTGTTTGGCTGGGCACAACTTCTTCAGGACTTGTTAATATGAAACCTTCGCAGGTTTTAATGTTTGAAGCTGATAAAAACATTGCCAATAGTGTTATACTCCCCATTTACCAGCATCCATCCGGTGAAACATGGGTGGGAACCGCAGGTAAGGGACTGAACCTGCTTCAGAACGGGAAAACAATAACCTTTACCACCGAAAACGGGTTATCGAATAACCTGGTACTTTCTATTTATGGCAATGATAAATTTGTTTATATAGGAACTTCGAATGGCCTTGACCGTTATAACCGTAAGACCAGGAAAATTGACAGGCATTTTACCAAGGCAGATGGACTTTCAAGTAACAGCACTCAATCGGTTTATTTTGATTCTAAGAACAGGCTTTGGATAAATACCCGTGCAGGCGGCATTCATTTTATGAATGAAGCAGGAAAAATTGAAAAAGTTTCGCTTAGTAATACTTTAAACGCAACGGGTTTCCTTTCTGTGTTTGAAGACAGCAAAGGAAATATTTGGTTTGGCAGTCGTGGTTCCGGAATGGTTTGCATTGATCCTCAAAACCGCATCCGGCATTATAATGTTCGCAATGGATTTTCACCGGATATTGTATTTGATTTTTATGAGGATAAACACAAGGTGCTGTGGATGGCCACGGAAAAGGGCCTGGCCTATTTGCATAATGGAAAGTTTGGATTGTTTGACAAATCTTCCGGACTTAGATTCAATGAAGTTTACAGGGTAATGGAGGACGAAAAAGGATATTTATGGCTGAGCGGTAACTTCGGACTTCAAAGAGTTTCTGTTAAAAACCTGCACAATACTTTTACATCAAACAATAAAACTGTATCTGTAAAACTATTTAATACGGTTGACGGGATGGCCAATGCCGAAAACAACGGTGGCTTTTACCCTGCCGGATGGAAAATGAAAGATGGATCTTTGTGGTTTCCAACCGTACAGGGTATTGCTATTATTAATCCTTCCATAATAAAAGACGCAGTGTTGCCTTTGCAAATACGACTGCAATCGGTGAAGTATGCCAACAATGAATTCAACCCAAACGACAAAATTGTAATTCCTCCGGATGTTTTTAACATCGAAGTGAAATATTCAAGTATCGATTTTTATAAAGCCGCCGATATCAATTATTATTTCCGGTTAAAAGGTTTGCATAAAGACTGGATTGCAGCCGGCAACAGAAAGACCGCTTACTTTTCAGGGCTGAATCCAGGCAATTATTCCTTCGAAGTAAAGGCGGAACAATATGGACAATGGTCAGAAACCTCTTTCATTCCCATTACTGTTAAACCCCATTTTTACCAGACAATGATCTTCAAAGGCTTCCTGGTACTGTTGCTTATGGGTGCAGGATTTGGAGTGATGCTCTACCAGAAATCCCGGGCTAAAAGAAAACTCCTGGATCAGAAAAAAATTACAAAGGCTCAGATCAACGGCCAGGAAAAAGAAAGACAGGTAATTGGGGCAGAATTACATGATAATATTAACCAGCAAATTTCTACAGCAAAACTTTACCTTGACTTCGCACGCTCCAACCAGGAAATGCGATTACCCATGATTGAAAAAAGCGAAAAGGTTTTGCAGAATGTAATTAATGAAATCAGAAGTCTGTGTAAATCCATCTCTCCGCCAACTTTAAGAGATATGGGTTTAACCGAAGCCTTAAATGAATTGTTTGCCTCCTATACCGATGTTGGAAAATTCATTGTTCATTTTACCTGCAATGCTAAACTCGATGAACTTCCTGAAGATTTAAAGTTCTCGGTTTTTCGTATAACACAGGAACAATTAAACAATATTTCCCGCCATGCCGACGCAACACATGTGTGGATCGATTTTTCCACTGTGGGCTCAAGGTTATTTTTAAGTATAAAGGATGACGGTAAGGGTACTCTGGTAAATACAAAACCCTCTGGAATGGGTTTGTCAAATATTCGCCAGCGTCTTGAATTATATAATGGTTTTCTTGAAGTTGTTTCTGCTCCCGGGAAAGGTTATGCGTTATATATAAATATCCCGGTGGAACATAGCGAACAAAATGAAGATGAAGTAGAAAGTATTTTAAGACCTAATGAAATTCTTCAAAAGAAAGAGAAATTGAATTAGCCGGACCAGAATTTCCGCAACAGCGAGCATTACTAACTGATATAATTTGCATGCTAAACTAATAAGGCTTCCTTTTCGGGAAGCCTTATTAGTTTTTTCTACAGCTTTTGAAAAGTGGAGGCCATGCCGCTTTTCAATTTTATAAAATAAATACCTGGTTGAAGATGTCCGGTTTCAATTTTATAAGTACCCGAAGTATTAGGTTCGATAGTTTTTGCATACACCATTTCGCCAGCAACGTTAAATACCTGAACCATTTCAGTTGCACCTTCATTTAACTGAAGTTGAAAGAATAATTCTGACCTGGAAGGATTTGGATACACTTTAAATGATTCATCAGCACTATGCTTTACAACCAATGTTGTTGAATACTTAAAACTACCATCAGCATCTACCATTTTTAACCGGTAATAATTAATTCCATTCGCTGGAAGTTCATCACGAAAAAAATATTCCATTTCTTCTCCCAAAGCGTTTACCGTACCAATCTTTATAAAGCTGTTGGCTTCTGTACCTCTTTCAATCTCAAAATGCTTTGCATTCACTTCTGATGCAGATTTCCAGGATAAATCCATGCCCTGCTTCGATTGACCTATTTTAAAATAAGATAGCGTAATGGGAAGGATCATTCCGGGAGCTGAAAAATTAGAGATGGTTAGCACACCATTCCCTGCAGCATTATCTAAAGACCTTACCCTGAAACCTATTGTTGATCCTGAAGTAACTGATCCACCATTGAATGTACCCGATTGCATCATACCACCATCATTATTTGTTAGCTGAGTAAATACACCATTTACTAAAACACCGGCAGGATCAAAGTTCGGACCATCCGATGTGGTATAACTCCAGTTAAAACTCCAGTTACCAGTTGCAGTGGTAATAATGGTATAATCCACAGTAACATCTCCTATATTTAATTCATCATCACTACCGTTCAGGATTAGGGAAGCCGGTGCGCCAGCAGTATTTACAGATCCATTGGCGCCGGGGGAATTAGTAAGTGTCCAGTTTGCCACTGCATATGGTCCACTAAATTGTGCGTTTAAACAGGTAGAAGCTAATAAAAGAAAGAAAAAGTAAAATTTTTTCATAGAAAGCCGGTAACCCGGTTGATTTTAATTAATAAATAATAAGGAATCGTAATTGAAGGGGTTGCAAAATTGTAATTATGATGTACATAATGCAATAAGGAGAAAGTACTATGTTGAACAAAATAATTTTTTCGACCAAACCGCTCTTGTCTTAGCTAAACTTTGCCATTAAGCAATAATACAGGTAACCACCCCCTATCTTTGAAAACCCTGAAACAGAAAACAACTATACCTGTCTGCGGCAGGCAAGCCACTAAACTTCTAAACTCAAAACCACTAACCCCTACATTCCATGAACTACTTCATCTCCCTCCAGGAATTATTAAAAATTGAAAAGGATGAAGACAGGCAAACTTATAAATCGCTTTTGCAAACACAACCTGTTGCCCACCGTAGGGAAAATGGATTTACATGGTATCCGGTAGCCATCAGGGATTCAGAACTGGGAAGAGGCGATTACCTTACCATTGAACTGGAAAGAACTACGCATCATGAAATCATTCACCAGTTTCGTTTTGGAGTAACGGCTGCACTATTTTCAAACCACGATCATAAAAACGACAGGATCGAAGGAACGGTTTCTCATATCAGTGGCAATAAAATAAAACTTACTCTTAGAACCGACGAACTGCCAGACTGGTCGAAAAATGGAAAGCTGGGAATTGACCTGGTATTTGACGAAAACAGTTATGCTGAAATGGAAAAGGCTTTGAAGGCAGCATCAGCCCTGTTGGAAAACAATAAAGAAGGCCACCTGGCACAAGTGCTTACAGGGTTAAAGCGGACTACTTTTACCAACATACAGGCAGAAAAATTTGCAAACCTGAACACAGAACAGCAAAACGCAATCAACAAAATTGTTGCTGCTAACGAACTGGCTATTGTTCACGGCCCTCCCGGAACCGGCAAAACCACTACATTAGTTGAAGCTATAAAGCATCTCAGGAAAAAAGAAAATGAAAAAATACTGGTTGTTGCTCCCAGCAACGCTGCCGTAGATCTGCTTTCTGAAAAGCTGCATGATGCAGGACTAAAGGTTTTAAGAGTTGGAAATCCTGCACGTGTTTCAGAAAAACAATTATCATTAACGCTCGACAGCATGATGGCGGCACACCCTGGCATGAAAGAAATCAGAAGGTTGAAAAAACAGGCAGCCGAATACCGCGACCTTGCACATAAATACAAAAGAAATTTTGGTGCTGCAGAAAGAGAACAACGTAAGGCATTATTTACCGAAGCAAAAAACATTGCCCGCGAAGTTGAAAAAACTGAGGAATATATTGCAGATGACTTGATCTCCAAATCACATGTTATAACGGCCACGCTTATTGGCGCAAATCATTATACCGTTCGGAACTTAAAATATAAAACCTTAGTAATTGATGAAGCAGGTCAGGCACTGGAACCAGCCTGCTGGGTTGCCATTTTAAAAGCCGGTAAAGTTATTATGGCCGGAGACCATTGCCAGTTGCCTCCAACTATTAAATCGCAGGCTGCATACCAGGGTGGTTTAGGAAAAACACTCATGGAAAAGCTGGTTGCGCTTCATCCCGATTCCGTGGTGCTTCTCAAAGAACAGTACAGGATGCATAGTAAGATCATGGATTTTTCTTCCCAGGAATTTTACCATTCATCATTAACGGCGCACGATTCCGTAGCTGATCGAAAACTGTTTGAAAATGATGACCCGTTTGTTTTCATTGATACTGCCGGTTGTGGCTTTGAAGAAAAAATTGAAGGAAGTGGAATTTGCAACCCCGAGGAAGCATCCTTCCTTCTGAATCATCTTGAAAAATACCTGTTGGAAATTGCACCACATGCAACGCTTCCATCCGTTGCTGTTATTTCACCCTACAGGCACCAGGTAGAATTGCTGAAAGAATTAATTAATTCTTATTCTTTCTTCACAGAAAATAAAAACCGTATTTCGGTTAATACTATTGATAGCTTCCAGGGCCAGGAAAGAGATATTGTTTATATAAGTCTTACCAGGAGTAACCCCGACAATGTAATAGGATTTCTGTCTGAAGTAAGGCGCATGAACGTTGCCATGACCAGGGCAAGGAAGAAGCTGGTGATGTTTGGTGACAGCGCAACATTATCGAAGTTTAATTTCTATGCTGACCTGATTTCGTATGCTGATAAAATAAATGGATATAAAAGTGCATGGGAATTTATGACCTGATTTTAGCATAGCTTTTTGATTCGCCCTTTTAACAACCTTTAGTTTTGCAGGCTTAAAGGTTTAGATATGGATAATTTTTGGGACCAGGTTTATTTCAATAATTCACTACGGGAATGGGGCATTGCATTATCAATAATTATAGTATCCTTCCTATGCCTGAAAATATTACAGTCGATCCTCCTTAGCAGGCTGCGTTCGTGGGCTAAAAAAAGCAAAACTACAGTTGATGATCTTGTATTAACGATCATCAATTCACTGGCCATGCCCTTCCTTTATATACTTTCGGTATATTATGGATTACAATACCTGAACCTTGGAACAAGAGTACCAAAAGTGCTGCACATTGGCATGCTGGTAGTTTCTACATACTTTGTTATTCGTATAATATCAACTTTTATCAGCTATTTCTTCTCATTGGCAATAGCAAGGCAGGAAGGTGATGACAGGCGAAAAAAACAGGCTGTTGGAATTCAGCTTATAATCAAACTGGTATTATGGGTTGTTGGTATCATCTTCCTGATAGACAACCTTGGGTACGATATCACCACCATCATTGCAGGACTCGGAATTGGTGGTATTGCCATTGCTCTTGCTGCACAAACCATACTCGGCGACCTGTTCAGCTATATAGTTATTTTCTTCGATAAGCCTTTCGAGATCGGAGATTTTGTAATTGTTGATGATAAGTTGGGAACTATTGAATACATAGGCATAAAAACTACCCGCATTCGTACACTTAGTGGTGAACAATTGATATGTTCGAATACAGACCTGACAAATTCAAGACTACACAATTTTAAACGGATGCAGGAAAGGAGGATACAATTTGATTTTAGAATTGTTTATGAAACTTCTGCTTCACAACTGCAACAGGTGCCGGCAATGGTTAAAGAGATCATCAATTCTATGGATGGCGTGAGGTTCGATCGGGCCCACTTTAAAAAATTTGGAGTATACAGTCTCGAATTTGAAGTGATCTATTATGTTTTAACACCTGAATACAATACTTATATGGATAAACAGCAGGAAATTAATTTTCAGTTGTTTAAAAGATTTGAAAAGGAAAAACTGGTGTTTGCTTATCCAACTCAAACTTTAATAATGAATCCCTCGCAGGAGATTAAAGAATAGATTTAAAATGCCGGCCACGTGGCCGGCATTTTAAATTAGGAGGGATCACCTGCATCGCGAAGTCCTTCCCTTCGTATCCTGTCCTCAATAGTTTTCCCCGGGCGCCCATACCTATGATTATTATTTGACCTTGATGATGTTCTGCCTCTATTTCCTTTAACAGCCATCATTTCATTTTGCGCTGTCTTTTTTTCTGAGCGACGTGGCTGTTGTTCAGGAGTTCCTGAATGTGATTTTGCTGTTCCCGGAATAATTCCACCTTCGCTCCTTTTTTCCCAAAGCCTTAAGCCTGATTCATAGTCCGAATCCTTCATCCGTTCAGATTTTTCTTTCAACCTGTGTCGGTACAGATTATCATCATTATAATAATCATGTTTATAAAACTCAGGGTCAGGATCCATCATTTCAAATTTTTCATCATGCACATTACTCCTTCCTAGTGAATAGCAAATCTTTCTTTCCATGGAACTGTCCATATTTTTAAAATTGTATTCCGGAAGGTTATTCAATTGCTCTTTTTGTACATGAGGCAAAATAACATCATCGTCGTTTCTGTGCAATTCGGCAAGCCCAATGGGAATTAATACTTTACTCCTTTCAATACACAGGTCATTTTTTGATGCATCCACCACCATGTATCTTACTTTTCGCCTCTCTACATCTATTACCAGGTCATCTACAGTTCCAATCTTTTTTCCACCAGCATTTTTTACACTCCAGCTCCTGATGTCCGGATATCCTTTCACAATTTCAAAATCACTGTTCTTTAATTCCAACAGCCGGTTATTTTGTTTTTTCATACCAGGTTCAATTTAATGATGATAATATCAGACAGATGAAGAATTAGGAACTTTGCTTACCATAACTGTAGTATCAACATCAAGGTTTTCATCTGCATCATTGTTTCTTGTAAGAAAATAGGCTGCTGCAGCAACAATGGCCAGCACCAGTATTATCCAGATCCAACTGTTGTTACCTGATGATTTTCGGGGTTCTACATTAATCTCTGCCATAACAAATAGAATTATTGAAAGCAGGATAACCCAGAAACCATGCCTAAAGAATAAAAATTACTGGAACTAATTCATGCACGTGCTGAATTAATGTGGCATGAAAAAACCCGGAAGACCGGGCTATTGAATTGAATTTAAAATTGGAGATTTTTCAAGATACTCTTCCGAAGGATGGTAGATGAATATTACAGAACCTTCTTTAATAAGATTTATAACCTCTGCATTTTCTGCCTGTGGAATGGCAGGACAACCAAGACTTCTTTCTACTTTACGGTTTTTTGCTCTTTCTTCATTTATATATTTTGAACCATGTAATACAACACCTCGAGGTTCTGCATTACTGTTGAAATCTTTTTCCAGGCCTGCAAGTCTTAAAGAATAGCCACGCTTGCCTCGATAGGGATTTTTAGTTACATAAAAACCAAGACTACTTTGATTTGAACTGATCTTATTTGAAAATTTTTCGGGGATTTCCAAACCCGATTTCTTTCCATGCATAACATAAGTGTTCAGTACCAACTCGTAATTTTCTACATCAATCAGGTAAAACCTTTTTGAAAATGATGGCTGGCTGAAATCTATTACTGTAAGAAACTGTTCATTGTTTACAATGCCCCGATCTACCAGTGATTCATAACCTTTTACAGCATAATCCAAAGCATCACGAGTTAAACCATATTCATCCAGGCCAATAGCCTCATACAATCTGGTATTAAAAGAAGCGGCTGCATTAAATATGGAAAGATTTTCAACGGAAAATGCTGAAGCGCCTGCTGCATTTACCCTGGAACCAAAAAAAACTGATAAAATGATAAAGGTGGAAAGAATGGCGTTTTTCTTCATAGTGATTGATTATTAATTGGATATGAGGGCAAATGTCTAATAAAATCCCCGGTTTGAGAACATAACGCAGCAATTGAAACACAAGTTTAAGAGAGTTGTTAATGTTTTGTGAAGTAGAAAATAAAGGTTGTTAAGGAGGTAAAACTATTTACCCTATAGTCGTTAAAATCACTTAATACGAATGCTTATATTTAAAGAATGGACAAACTTTTGTTGGGCGCGTTAATTATTGTAATCCTGAATTCATGTGTTGCAACACAAAACAGTTATGTGAGCAACAACAACCAGGAAAAATTCTGGACACAGCTAAACAGCTTATGTGGAAAAGCATTTAAAGGCAAAGTGGTTTCTGCACCGGCCAATGATACAGTATTCAGAAATAAAGATCTTTGGTTACATGTTCGAAGTTGCGAAGCAGGCACGATTCGGATTCCTTTTACTGTGGGAACAGATCGTTCCAGGACTTTCATTCTTTCACGACAAAAAAATTCCATAAGTTTCAATCACGACCACAGGCATGCAGATGGTAGTGAGGATAGCCTTACCATGTATGGAGGTGTTACATCCAACTCCGGTTCTGCAAACGTTCAGTTTTTTCCTGCCCATCAGCATACTGTAAATATTTTACCGGCAGCAGCAGGTAATGTATGGTGGATAGAGATAGATCCGGGCACTTCGTTAAGATACAATCTACGACGACTTGGAACCGATCGCATTTTTACAGTTGAATTTGATTTAACTACAGAAGTTGATCCGCCTCCTGCACCATGGGGCTGGATGGATAAATAACCTCATCAATTGAATTAAAGTTGGATGGAATAAATTTGTTAGTAAATGCACTGAAAAAAATATTTATGAATAAGCTCATTTTCCTTTTCCTTTCATTATGTATTATTCAATCATGCAGTGAAAATACAAATGGCATTAACAGGCAAACAACCGATACCAATCCCGCCTTGTCCAACTTTACAGTAAAAGTTGATACACTTGCAACAGGATTAAAAAATCCCTGGGGAATGGCATTTCTTTCTAACGGAAAAATCCTGATCACGGAAAAAGAAGGGAACATGCGTTTATACGAGAATGGGAACCTGCAAGCCGGTAAGGTTCAGGGTGTTCCTTCAGTTTATGCAAAAGGGCAGGGCGGATTATTAGATGTGCAATTGCACCCTGATTATGCTACCAACGGATTAATATATTTCACCTATTCTAAACCCGGAAGCGGAGGAGGAACTACAACACTTGCCCGGGCCAGGCTGGAGGGAAATTCCCTGGTTAACCTGGAAGAACTTTTTTCCGTGCAGCCTTATGAAAATTCCGGAGTGCATTTTGGTTCCCGAATCGCTTTCGACGGCAAGGGCTATGTATTTATAAGCACAGGTGAAAGAGGAAACAAATCTAATGCCCAGAATCTTGGAAATCATAATGGCAAAGTAATGCGCCTTCACGACGATGGCAGGGTTCCAGCAGATAATCCTTTTGTAAATACGCCGAATGCCAAACCTGAAATCTGGTCTTATGGTCACAGGAATATCCAGGGAATGGTTTATGATAAATCAACCGGCATACTATGGTCGCATGAACACGGCCCAAAAGGAGGCGACGAGATCAACATTGTTGAAAAAGGAAAAAATTATGGCTGGCCACTGGTTACACATGGTATAGATTACGATGGTTCAATAATATCGAACGAAAAAGAAAGACCCGGGATTACAGCTCCGCTGCACGTATGGGTACCTTCAATTGCACCGTGCGGACTGGCAATGGTAACATCGGATTACTACCCGGGATGGAAAGGAAGTTTGCTTATTGGTGCACTTGCAGGTAAGCATGTTGCCAGGGTTGAAACCAATAACAAATCAACAGGAAAAGAAGAAAGATTGCTGAATGGCATTGCGCGCGTTCGTGCAGTTTCCGAATCACCAGACGGTTTTATTTATGTGTTAACAGAAAGCCCGGGCATGTTATTAAGACTGAACAAATAATTCAAATAAAAAATACTGTAAAGCCATCAGCTTTCTTTCGTAATAACGGAACCTATCAGTGCAGGTTGTTTTTTAATTTCAAGCTGATGTCCTTCTTCAAATCCACTGAAATCTTTTTTCAGGCGCCAGGATGTTATTTTCAGATGATCGCCTGCAAGATAGAGTGTGAGGTAATGAAACATGGGTTTATAATCTTCCGAAAGGTCGGCAAGAGATCCAATTCCTTTTCTTAAAGGTTGCCTTAACCCACCACCACCTCCAATCACAAGAAAATCTTTTCCCCCAACAAGAAAATGTTCAAATGCATGCGCATGACCTGAAAGAAATAACTGGCTTTTCTTTGAAAGCAGGAAGGCAGGAACAAAATCGTTTTGAACAGAAACCGAAGGCTTTACGATCCTGCTGTTTGTAAAAGGTGAATGGTGTGCGCACGTAATAACAAATTGAACAGAGGGATCCGCATCCAGTTCATCGAGGGTTTGCTGCAGCCATTTTACCTGGAAGCGCCTTTCTTCGGTTGTAATATTTCCAAAATTGGAATTCAGTAATACCACGGCAATTTCATCGCAGCGCACAGTATAACCGGTACGCACATGCGTAGGAAATCTTTTCTGAAATGCTGCTTCACCGGCTTTTGGCTTACCCATTACTTCATGGTTGCCCAAAATGCCATACATTTCAATTCCGGATGCATTTAATTCTTTCATATAAAGGTCAACCGGCTTCCATTGCCTGTTACTATAGCCAAGGTTTACAACATCACCCAGCAAAAAAAATTGCTTTGGCTTTTTGGCATTTACATCCTGGAAGAGAAGTTTTGTAGCCTGCCTGTTATTAAAAGCACGTAACCAAAAGGTTTCTACAAGCATGGGTGCCTGGGTGTCGCTTACAAAGGCCAGTATTTTATTTTCAACCAGTTCAATCATTGCTTAATGCTTGAAAAATCCGTACCAGTTGATTACTTTAACAAAATCAAATGAGGTTATCTGCACCTTCTCTTATTTAATTTTAGAACTTTAGAAAATGAAGCTTCTTACCCTCCTTGCCATCATGCTGTTTTCAGGCAGTTATTCATGGGCCCAGCAAAAAGATACCACGGTAATTTTATTTGACTATAATAAATACTTACTAAATACTACGGCGGTTAACCAGCTGCAGTCCTTTATTGAATCTTACCAGGATGAAAAAGGAATGATCATGATATTTGGCCATTGCGATTCAAGAGGGTCTGAAGCATATAATGAAATGCTTTCCGAACAAAGAACAAATGCCGTAAGGTCGTGGCTGGAAATAAATGGTGTAGAATCTTCCAACATAAGTGTGGCCAAAGGGCTTGGCGAAATGCAACCACTGAATCAAAACAGCAATGAAGATGAAATGCAACTGAACCGTAGGGTGGAAATTATCTGGGAACGAGCTCCCGAACCTCAGCCTGTGCAGGAGCCTGTTGAAACACCAAAGAATTTTTCAAAAGAAACGGTTGACAGTTTAAAAGTGGGTGACAAACTTGTGCTGCCCAACATAAATTTCCAGGGCGGGTTACATCGTTTTATGCCTTCATCAATGGAATCATTAAAGGAATTGCTGGAGGTGATGCGCGAAAACGCTACGCTTGAAATTGAAATTCAAGGTCATATTTGCTGCCGTGCGGGAAGCGAAGATGATGGAATTGACCTTGAAACCCGGAAATATAATCTTTCCGCCGCACGTGCCAGGGCAGTATATGATTACCTGGTAGAAAATGGCATTGAACCATCACGTATGAAATACCGCGGATTTGCAGGCAGGTTCCCGCTTGTTTCCCCCGAGCGATCTGAAGCCGACCGCACAACCAACAGGAGGGTTGAGATACAGGTTTTAAAACGTTAATCCTAAAGTCTGGAAAAATATTTCACTTCATGCAATTCGATAACTATCGCATCAGGCAACTTACAACCGGCGACCTGGAAGATTATTATAAAATGGTAGATAAGAACAGGTCCCGGCTGGAAGATTTTTTTACGGGAACTGTTTCCCGAACCAAAACCTTCAGTGATGCCGAGGTATTTCTTTCCGAGATTCTTAACCTGGCGGAAAAAAAACAATATTTCCCCTATGTTCTTGTAGATGAGAAAAAAAATTCAATAATTGGTTTTTTTGATTTGAAAAATATTGACTGGTCGGTTCCTAAATCCGAAATGGGAGCCTATGTAGATGCGGACTATACAGGCAAAGGCATCACTACCAAAGCATTCAGCCTGTTTTGCGACTATTGTTTTCAGGAACTGGGGTTTAAGAAACTGTTTTTTCGAACACATGAGTCAAATACCCCCGTTCATAAAATAGCTGAAAAATGCGGTTTCCAGGTTGAAGGAACCCTTCGGAAGGATTATAAAACCACCTCAGGCCAGCTTATTGACCTCATTTATTATGGCAGGATCGGCTAAAAGGAAATTAATCTGAAAAGCTTGTAACAAATTCCTTTCCTGCTCCGTCATATTCTCAAACAGCCTACATGAGAAAATTTTCAATTCCACTGGCAGTTGTCATAAGCCTGATGTTTATTGTGGCATTGAGTTTTACAGTTTTTGCATGGTCAAAATCAGCTGAAAACCAGTTTAATGAGGAAACCGAGGAAACAAATCCTTACAGGGTAACCGTCATTCCCGGGGATATATTTTCTGTACAATACGCGCCCGGCTCTTTTTTGCCATAAAAAATATTTTCCTTTGCTGTAACTATTTTCAACTTCAACCGTATTAAGGGTAAGTTTGCCTGGCTGTTTATGAGCGAAAAAGAATATAATGAATGTGTGAACCTGTATGCCGACCACGTTTACCGGTTTATTTTTAAAAATCTTCGTCATGAAGAAGATGCCCGCGACGTGGTGCAATCTTCATACGAAAAACTGTGGATGCACAGGGAGCAGGTAAATTTTGAAAAAGCTAAATCTTACCTTTTCAGGATCGCCTATAACCAGATGATAGATCATATAAGGAAGGTGAAGCGTATCAGTTTAAAAGAAGAATTACACGAAAACAGCCGTATCAGCACCACGGAAATGAACAATGCAAAAGCGATTTTGGAGGATGCTTTAAACAGGCTGAGTGAAACCCAGCGGTCGCTGGTAATGCTGAAAGATTATGAGGGTTACAGTTATGAGGAGATCGGGCAGATCATGAACCTGAACGAAAGCCAGGTGAAAGTTTACCTGCACAGGGCACGCGTTCAATTAAAAGATTATATAGTAAAAGTTGAAAATGTCATTTAACCTGGAACATATCAATATTAATAATTACGAGGAATACTTCATTCTTTATATGGATAATGAATTATTGCCTCACCAGGTGGAAATGATGGAAGCTTTCCTGGTACAAAACCCGGGGCTCAGGCTTGAACTGGAAACACTGCAGGAAATCAAGCTCCCTGCAGAAAATATCAGTTTTGATAAATCGCACCTGTATTCTTCCCATATAAAATCCGGCCTTTCCGAACAAGACCTTCTTTTATATATTGACAATGAGCTTCCCCTTTCCAGGAAAGCAATTGTTGAGGAAGAACTGTCAATCAACCCTGTTTTTCACCAGCAGTTTTCAAATTTAATGAAAGCCAGGCTGGATGCAGGAGAGCAGGTTGCCTATCCCCATAAAAATGAATTATACAGGAGGTCGGGGCGCATTATTTCGATGGCTTTCATCATTCGAATGGCAGCGGCCATCATATTAATTGCTTCCCTTGCCTTTGTTTATTTCAATAATGAAAAAGCAGAAATTCCCGCAGTTGCTGTTGTTCCAAATAAAACCATAGAAAAAGAAAATAGCAATACGCCTTCGCCCCGGCATCCGGAACCTTCAACAGAAATTGCTGAGAATAAAATATTGCCGGTTAACAAAGATGAATACAAGAACGACAACATTATTACTGTTACCAAACCTCAACCTACAGAAGATGTACAGCTGGTGGCAAACGTTGAAGTTCCAGATGAAGTTTATATTCCGGTAGAAAGAAGTGTTAGCCAAAAAACAATTGCCATAAACCATCCTAAACAATCTTTTAACAAACTGGCAGTAACACATGCTGTTGCTGAACCGTACAATAAGATAACTGCATCCATACAACCCGCGGTAATTGTAGAAGATGCAGCCATAGCAAACAACAATAACAAAGGTTCGTTCAAAGGTATTTTAAGAAAAGCCACGAGGCTCTTCGAAAAAACAACCGGCATCGATCCTACAAACGATGAGGAAGAACTAATGATTGGTGTTGTTTCGCTCAATTTAAAATAATCTCTCAAAACTTTTTATGAAAAAAACATTACTTGCAATTTTTGCAACCGGGCTTAGTTTGTTCGGTTTTGCACAGGAAGACAGTACGAAGCCCAGGCAGGATACCATTCGCGTGGGCGGTATGATTATCGTTAACAGTAAAGACAGCAGTGGTGATAACAACAGGGAATTCAGATTTTCTAACAGGCGTTCCGGCAAACCTTCCAATTTAAAAACCAACTGGTGGATCTTTGATATTGGATTTGCCAATATTGTTGACAACACTAATTATGGATCGCCAGAAGCCCAGGCATTTGCACCCGGAATGGATGAAGAAAAAATGGGGCTAAAAGGAAAATCCATCAATGTTAATATCTGGTTCTTTATGCAAAGGTTGAATATGATCAAACACGTGGTGAACCTGCAGTATGGACTGGGACTTGAACTGAACAATTATCATTTTGATGATGAAACAGTGAGGTTTCAGAAAAATCCTACGCAAATATTCCTGGATCCCACTACGCTTGCAGGCGCAAAGAAAAACAAACTTGCCGCCGATTATATCACCATTCCCATGATGTTGAATTTTAATTTCACTCCCGGAAGAAAAAGAGGTTTTGGGCTTAGTGCCGGCGTTAGTGCAGGATATCTTTATTCGGCACGTCAAAAAATTAAGATCGATGGTGATAAAACAAAACTTAAAGACGATTTCGACCTCGAACGCTGGAAGCTTTCTTATATAGGTGAATTAAACCTTGGACCTGTAAAATTGTATGGCTCCTATGCCATGAATAATATGTGGTCGAAAGGGCTGGATCAAACCCCTTATAACGTAGGAATCCGATTCAGTAATTGGTAGAAATCACGATTAATTCAGTACTATCCCTTTGGTGATGCCAAAGGGATTTTTTTATTTTAAGGTGTTAAATAACAGGGAGTAAGGAAAATAATTTTTAATTTGCCTTCGTTACTAATCAATAACCTAAGTTCATGAAAACCGCCTTTATCCTATCTTGCCTTTTTATAGGTGGCAGCTATTTTTTACAGGATAGTAATAAGTCCACGCAGTTAATGATTCCTTCAGCCAAGTCATCAACCACCAAACGTGCCAATGCACCGGCGGCTCCTGTTGGTGCAGTTTCCATTGTAATTGATAAATCGGACTATGAGCTTCACGTATACGATGCAAAAGGATGGTATGCTACTTTCCCCGTAGTATTTGGAAACAATACGCTTGCCGACAAAAAGATGGAAGGCGATAAAAATACGCCCGAAGGCCACTTCCGTATTGTAAACAAAAGAGTACATAATAAATGGTCAAGATTCCTGGGCATTGATTATCCAACAAATGAAAGCCTTGCAAAATTTCATCAGCGAAAAAAGAGAGGCGAAATTCCTTCTCATGCAAAACCCGGAGCCGGCATTGGCTTGCATGGTGTTTACAAAAATGATGATTTTATGATTGATCGTTATAAGAACTGGACAAACGGATGCATTGCATTGAAAAATCATGATGTTGAGGAGATCTACCGTTATGTACCTGTTGGAACCCCTGTTACCATCAGGAAGTGATCATAAATTATCGGAAAATTCCCGAACATAATTTTCCCATTCCATTTTATGTGTTCGTAAAAATGAATGGTGGTCTGCTCCTTTGTAGGTCACCAATTTTTTATCTGCAAAAGGAATATTTCGGTAAATGGTTACAGGCTCACTGATATTTACAAGATGATCCCTGTCGCCCAGTTGCACCAATACAGGACAATGAATTTTTTTTGCATATTCTTTTACATCATGCCCAAATCCATTATATCCCTGCTGCACACCAACCCAAAAAGTTACCAGTGAAGCAAACGGTTCTGAAGGAAAGCCAAGAGATTTTGCCCTGGCTTTAAAATGTTCTTTCAAAGAACCAAATGGACAATCGGCAATTACTCCATCGGCCATAATTCCTTCCGAAGCTGCTTTTAAAACCACGGCAGCTCCCATGGAAGAGCCATAAATTATATTCTTTTTATTTCCATTACGTAAAGACCATTTCAATGCCGCATCAACCTCCTCAGTTTCCTTTACCCCATAGCTGGTGCTGCTGCCTTCACTGTTACCGTGTGCCCTGAAATCCACCAGTAAAACATTATAGCCCCATGAACGGAAAACCGCGGCTTCGTCTTTAAAATGATCCTTCCTGGATGTTACACCGTGAAAAAAGATCACACATTTTTTTGAAGAATCGGAATGATAATACCAGGACTCCAGTTTAATTCCAGATGCA
Organism: Bacteroidota bacterium; assembly: GCA_023429985.1. Lineage (GTDB taxonomy): Bacteria > Bacteroidota > Bacteroidia > Chitinophagales > Chitinophagaceae > Flavisolibacter. Next base: position 22,161 of record JAEZCV010000047.1, read on the forward strand.
GTTGATAAGGTATCTCTTTCATAACCCTGCCATGGTTCGCCGCTGAAATTTTTATAGATAACCGGACCTGAAAATAAATTCCATGTTTTGGAAAAAATATTACTTCCTTGCTGCGACTGAACCGAATACTTATAAAAATGTGTGTAACGATAGGCGTAAAAATTAGCCGAAATATTAATCAGGATCAGCTGAGCAATAATGAACCAGCCAAGCACCTTCCACTTTGTCCGAAAATTTTTCATTAGCGAACAAATGTAATTGCAGAAAATGAAAGCTCATAACCTGGCTTAAACGGCTAAAAGTTAAAGGTTCATCTTAAAAAACCATGGTTTGCTATCTGTGGAAAGGCAATAGCAGAGCTGATTTTAGCTGTTGATGCTCAATTGTTCATAGCGCAGAATATTAAATTTTTATGATTGTTTCCATGGTTTTTCAAATTTGATTTTGAATAAAACTTTTCATTCTTAACTTTGCGCTCCATGCCAGGCCAAAAAAACATATCATCGTTTAGGGAAATTCTCTCCTCCCTGTTTATGATATTTACGCTTGTCTGGCTTACAGTTAGTTTACCTTACGTTTATGAATCACAGCAGGCTTCCCAGGAATTAACTGCCGATACCGAAACCGAAATATCTTCAAATTCGCTTGGCAATACCACGGAAGAAAGAACAGAATCCGGAGGAAACAGCCTTTCTGAATACATTCACGACGCTCATATTATCAGCAATTATCTTTATCCTGGCCAAATTAAATACGAAGTGCATCCCGATGCATTTTACGCCGCCTTTCATCCCGAAATGGATCTGCTCCCTCCTGAATTAGCCTAACATCTTTCTCTTTTTATTTTCTTATTTATTTCTACTTCTTCGGTACTCACTGAAGTGCATTTAAAATCGTGTTTAATGAAACGTAGCGCATTTAATTTAAAAAATTTAAGTTCAGATATCCCATCATCTATAGTTGTATTCCTGGTAGCATTGCCCCTTTGTTTAGGCATTGCACTAGCCTCTGAAGCTCCATTGTTCAGTGGATTAATTGCAGGAATTGTTGGCGGACTTGTTGTAGGCTCACTGAGTGGCTCCCAGTTAAGTGTGAGCGGCCCCGCAGCCGGGTTAACAGCCATTGTTGCAGCAGGTATACTAAAGCTTCCAAGCTTTGAATCTTTCCTGTTTGCTGTAATCATTTGTGGGTTTCTCCAGGTTATTTTGGGATTTGTAAAAGCAGGCATCCTCGGCGATTACGTTCCAAATGGTGTAATTAAAGGCATGCTGGCAGCAATAGGAATTATTTTGATCCTGAACCAGTTTCCTCATTTGCTGGGCGACTCCGGGCCTTCCATCCTCGACGAAAGTGTTCGGCAGGGTGGCGAAACTTCCGGAGGGCTGTTTTCCAATTTTTTTAATGCCTTTACCCAAATCAATTCCGTAGCCCTTATCATTGGCGGAAGCTGCCTTGCATTTTATGTGATCTGGGAAAAGTTAATGGCTAAAAAAACAGGGTTCCTCAAATTGTTACCCGCTCCACTCCTTGTAGTTTTTCTTGGAGTAGGACTGAACCTTATCTTTAATTCAAATGGACTTCATGGACATCACCTGGTAACCATTCCCCAGGCTTCCAGTACCAGCGAATTCCTTTCTTTTTTTACCATCCCGGATTTCAGCGCGTTCTTTAACAAAGAAGTCTGGATACTGGGAATTACCCTTGCGCTGGTAGCTAGCCTGGAAACACTTTTAAGTATCGAAGCCATTGACGACCTCGACCCCTACCAGCGTGTAACCAATAAGGAAAGAGAATTAAAGGCCCAGGGAGTGGGAAATATGGTAAGCGGACTAATTGGCGGCCTTCCGGTGACCTCGGTGATTGTGCGCTCCTCGGCGAATGTAAATTCAGGAGCCAAGTCAAAAATGTCAACAATTATGCACGGCGGTCTGTTATTGGTTTGTGTTGCCTTCATTCCAGGCATATTGAACCTCATCCCCAAATGTGCGCTTGCTGCAATTCTCATCTACACTGGGTATAAACTGGCTAAACCTTCGTTGTTCAAACAATTCTTCAGCAGGGGAATGAATCAATTCCTTCCATTTTTAATTACTATCATGGCAATATTGCTCACCGACCTGCTGATTGGTGTGCTTGTTGGAATTGGAGTAGGTGTGTTTTTTATTGTAAGAACCAACTTCAAATCCTCCCTCTTTGTTATTCAGGATGATAATAAATATCTTTTCAGGTTGAAAAAGGATGTATCTTTTTTAAACAAACCAATAATAAAAAATCGTCTGGAAGAATTACCCGAGAATTCATACGTTATCATTGACGTTTGCTCAGCAGGGTTTATTGATAAAGATATAATTGAGGTAATTGAAGATTTTGCCATCCATGCCCCTTTGAAAAATATTACCGTTGAAATTAAACAGAACAAAGACCACGGTTTTAATAAAAAAGTGCTGAAGGAAGTTTTTTCTCACAAGGAACTTGTTAGAAAGCATGATAAAACCATTGTAAGAAGACCATTAGAAAAAATTTAAAAGAAAAAAATCGTTATGAAATCGTACGAAAAATTACTTCTGGAAAACAAAGCATGGGCAAACGAAAAAGTTTCTGAGGATCCTGATTTTTTCTCAAGGCTTGCCCACATTCAAACACCTGAATTTTTATGGATAGGCTGCAGCGACAGCCGTGTTCCTGCCAATGAAATTACGGGAACCAAGCCCGGTGAGATCTTTGTGCACCGCAATGTGGCCAACATGGTAGTGCATACGGATATGAACCTGCTTACAGTTCTGGAATATGCAGTGAATCATTTAAAAGTTAAACATGTTATTGTTTGTGGTCATTATGGTTGTGGTGGTGTGAATGCTGCACTGTCAAAACATAACCTGGGGATCATTAATAAATGGCTGAGGAACATTAAAGATGTTTACCGCCTGCATCAGGACGAAGTAAACGCTTTGAATGATGCCGAAGCAAAAAGTGATCGCATGGTTGAATTGAATGTAATTGAGCAGGTAAATAACCTGGCCAAAACTTCAATTATTCAAAAAGCATGGAAGCATGAACAAAAACCTCATTTACACGGCTGGGTTTATGGATTGAAAGATGGTATTATCAAACCTGTATGTGAAATGCCTGCAGGATCCAAATTAGAATCGATCTACGAATTTGATGACCTGTAGAAAACAGTTTTTCTGAACAGCAGGATTGCTGATTAAACAGATTAAAAAAAAGAGGCTGTCGCTTTATAGTGACAGCCTCTTTTAATTTAATCTAGTGTATGCTTTTCAGAATCCTCTTCCATTCCTTCTTCTTCTACAAGAATGTCTACATAGCCCGGGGGAAATTTCTTTTTCACCAGGAAGTTGATCGGCACAAGTGCCGCAATCAACAATGGAAACAGGATTCCAATTGAAGATGCTTTTAAAAGCCAAAGTGCAATAAAACAAAGTAACTGTATAAAGGTAAACCGGTGAATAAAGCGCCGGGGCACCTTTTTAGTATAAGTTGTTTTGGGGTATAGTTTAGGATCAGTGACCCACAACATAATTCTTTCAAAAAACTGGTTTCCACCCAGCGAGGTAAGTCCCATGTAAAGAAACAATCCAAATAATACAGGCATAGGTATCAGAGAGAAATAAACCAGGAAGAATATTGCCGTACCCAGTAATAAATGCATTACAAGACCTGAGATCCTGTTTTCAATTACTCCGGAGATCACTTCTTTTTTAACCCTGTCTACCTCAATGATCTTTGTTTTGGCAAGCCCTTTTACATGGTTTAACGAGTGAACAGTTGCAGCAACTATCCATGGAAGCGCAAAGAAACTTCCCACCAGAACAATTAAGCCAACAATGGCCAGGTCTAAATGATAACCGCCACCTTTCTTTAATTTAAAATCGGTTGAATTTACCAGTCTTGTTGTAATATTCTGATCCAGGAAAAGCAAAATTGTTGCAAGCAGGGCCGGTCCAATGGCAGCAAAAATGGCCCACGTGGGAAGTTCCATGATGTTCACCAGCCAGGGCCTTCCGGAGGTAGTTCCAATTTGTTCGGGAACAGCGGGTGTTTGCAGGGGAACATCGCTGAAATACAAAGAAAAGGCAGTCATTATAATAATTGCCAGAGCAGGTCCGAAGTCGCTTAAAAAATTTCTGAAGCCGGTACTGAGATAGGGAGAACTGGTAAACTGCTTAAAATTCCTGGCAAGTATAAAAGTTCCCAGCGCAAGAATCAAACTAAGGAATGCGCTGGTTAGCCCGTTGCCTTCCGGCCCAAAAGCCTCAATGGTATTATTTACCGCCTCCACAATGAAGATGATGGAAATAAGTACCGCAAATATTTCATCGGTAAAACGGGTGAAATACTTCATCAGTGCACTGGCATCGGTAAATGCGCAGATCAGTAAAAAAATTCCCGACCATATTCCCACCCAGGCATAAGTAGCTAAAAAAGATATATTCAACTGCAAACAGGCAGCATACAACATGCCCGTAAAAATTACAATTGGACCTGTTCCACCAAGGATGGTAAGAGGCTGACCTGAAAAAAGCGCGAAGATGATCCCACCAATAGCGGTTACCACCATCATTTCAACAATGCCTATCTGGTTTCCCGTTAATAAACCCTGCAGGGCACCAAAAGCAATGGCGTTTGCCAGCACAGCAAAAAACAGGAATATAGTGGTTCCGGCAACTTTAGAATGAACTCCATCCTTAAAATCGCTTTTGTAATGCTTTTTCTTTCGACGGATATCTTCCATCAGCCCACCAAACAACTTCCCTGTGAACCTTAACTCATTTCCATGATTACTCATAACGCATATTTTATGGGAAAACAGAATTGTAAAGGATGCAAAAATAAAGTTTCATGGCACGTGGCAAAATCTAATACCATTAAGCAAAGCAGAAGATTTTATACTTCAGGAGGCGTGGCAATCAATTATCATTAAACTTACCATCCACAGGTTGTAAATTTGAGGCCATGTCCATTGAAGTAAAGAAATTATTGAAACAATTCGGCGAGCAAAAAGCTGTGAATGAAATTTCGTTTTCTGTTGAAAAAGGCCAGATCGTTGGTTTCCTTGGCCCTAATGGTGCAGGAAAATCAACAACTATGAAAATGATCACGGGTTACCTGCAACCCGATTCAGGACAAATTTTCGTATCAGGGATTGATGCGGTAAAAGATCCGCTCAGTGTAAAGAAAAAAATTGGTTACCTGCCCGAATCCAATGCACTATACTACGATATGTATGTGAGAGAATACCTGGGCTTCATTGCCGACCTGCATCATATCAGCAATAAAAAAAGCAGGGTGGAAGAAGTGATCGAATTAACCGGTCTGAAACCTGAAAGCAAAAAACAGGTAGGACAGCTATCGAAAGGATATAAACAAAGAACAGGACTGGCGGCTGCTCTTTTACATGATCCGGAAGTGTTGATACTGGATGAACCAACGAGCGGATTGGACCCCAACCAGATTATTGAAATACGGAATGTAATCCGCGACCAGGGAAAAAATAAACTGGTTTTGTTTTCTTCTCATATTCTGCAGGAAGTGGAAGCCATTTGCGACAGGGTCATCATCATCAACAAAGGAAAGATTGTTGCGGATGATAAGCTTTCCAATCTCCAGAAATCCTCCGATACCAACCTGGTAAAAGTTCAATTCAAGGAACCGCTGGAAAAAGAATGGCTGCAAAGAATACAGCAGGTTTCAAGAGTAGATAAAACAGATACTTATAACTGGGTATTGCAAACTTCAGAACCGGAGCATGTTAGAAAACAACTTATGGAAATGGCTTTGCAACATAACCTCAACATTGTTTCTTTGCACAACGAAAACCAGAGCCTGGAAGAAGTTTTCCGTACGCTCACACAAACTGCAGCAGCAGTTCAACCTTAAATTATTCATCAAAAAAAATAAAAGACGAATGAGTTACATAGCTGAAGTTTTTGCAAGGCAGATCCTTGACAGTCGCGGAAATCCCACAGTAGAAGTAGATGTTGTTACCGATGAAGGTGGATTTGGTCGTGCTGCGGTTCCCAGTGGTGCCAGCACAGGCGTACATGAAGCAGTTGAATTGAGAGATGGCGATAAATCGGTTTACCTTGGTAAGGGAGTTTTAAAAGCTGTAGCTAATGTAAATGATGTTGTGGCACCTGCCATTATTGGTTATGATGTAGCCGACCAGGCAGGCATCGACCAGATGATGATTGAAATGGATGGAACGGAAAACAAATCAAAGCTTGGGGCCAATGCCATGCTTGCCGTTAGTATGGCTATAGCAAAAGCTGCCGCTGAAGAAGCGGCGCTTCCCTTGTTCAGGTATATAGGCGGAACAAATGCGCGCACACTTCCTGTACCCATGATGAATATTTTGAACGGAGGTGCACATGCCGACAATAAGATAGATTTCCAGGAATTTATGGTAATGCCTACCGGGGCTTCCAGTTTCAGCGAAGGTCTTCGCTGGGGCGTTGAAATTTTTCATGCATTGAAATCAGTTTTAAAAAAGAAAGGATACAGCACCAACGTGGGCGATGAAGGCGGCTTTGCACCCAACATAGGCTCTAATGAAGAAGCAATTGAAACGGTTCTTACTGCTATTGAGTCGGCAGGTTATAAAGCAGGCAGCCAGGTTTTCATTGCCATGGATGCCGCTAACAGTGAATTGTATAAGAATGGTAAATATGTTTTTCATAAAAGCGATGGCAAAACCATGAGCAGCGATGAACTGGTTAAGTTCTGGGAAGGCTGGGTGAATCAATATCCTATTGTATCTATTGAGGATGGCATGGCAGAAGATGATTGGGAAGGATGGAAAGCTTTATCGCAGGCTATTGGAAATAAATGCCAGCTGGTAGGCGACGATCTTTTTGTTACCAACGTAAAAAGACTGCAGCAGGGAATAGACCAGTCTATTGCCAACGGGCTGCTGGTAAAAGTGAACCAGATAGGAACAATTACCGAAACCATCAACGCTGTTACGCTGGCGCAACATCATGGTTACAATACCATAATGAGCCACAGGAGCGGCGAAACCGAAGATACTACCATTGCCGACCTGGCCGTGGCCCTTAATTGCGGTCAAATCAAAACAGGGTCGGCCAGCAGAACCGACCGTATGGCAAAATATAATCAATTGATCAGGATAGAGGAATTGTTGGGAACCACCGGTTTCTATCCCAATAACCTGAAATTTGGTTCCGCTAAAAACTAAATATAAAAGCCAGGGTAATTTTGTCCTGGCTTTATTTTAATTTCCGCATGTTTTGATTAGTTTAGATAAGATTTAAAATGAAAATTTATTCCCGCATCCCTTCCTGGCTTCGAAACAAATACATGGTAACGCTGGCTGCCTTTGTATTATGGATGCTTTTTTTCGACGCAAGGGATGTAGTTACCCAGCGTGAAAGAACCAGGGAACTTGAACAGTTGCAGGAAAGTAAGGCCTTCTTTACCAGTGAGATAGAAAAGGAAAAAAAAGCGTTGCAGGAACTTAAATCCAACCCCGCAGCCATTGAAAAGCTGGCCAGGGAAAAATACCTTATGAAAAAAGACAATGAAGATCTTTTTATTATAAGAGATAATAATTAGGCGGCAAGGGCACAATATCCTATTGATAAGGGCGTTTATATCACATCAGGTTTAACTCTGGACTCCTTAAATAAGTATATGGGAATTATGTACAATTACACACCGGAAGATCTTCTCCTTTATCTCTATAAAGAAACCTCGGAAGAAACCACGGCCGCCATTGATGATGCTATTAAAAACGACTGGACGCTCAGGGAAAAACTGGCTGTTTTAAAAACCTCCATGTCAAGGCTTGATGCTATTAAAACCTCTCCCCGTATAGAATCTGTTTTAAATATACTGCGCTATGCAGGTACTGGTAAAATTGTTGCTGCCAAATAAATGATATTTTAGCGGAATGACCCGCACCGAGCGATTCCAGGCTGTTATTAATTATTTCTCCATTACCAGGCCCGAAGCAGAAACAGAGCTGGTTTTTGCCAATACTTACGAACTTTTAGTTGCTGTTATTCTTTCTGCCCAATGCACCGACAAAAGGGTTAATATCACCACCCCTGCCCTGTTTGCCCAGTACCCCTCCATTGCCAGTCTTTCCAAAGCAGAATATGATGATGTATTTGCCATCATTAAAAGCATTTCCTTCCCGGGAAATAAAAGCCGCCACCTGATTGGAATGGCACAAATGGTAATGGAAAAATTCAAAGGGGAAATTCCTATGACTGTAGAAGAACTGGTTTTGCTACCCGGTGTAGGAAGAAAGACAGCCAATGTAATTACTTCGGTTATAGACAAACAGCCCAATATGGCTGTGGATACGCATGTTTTTCGCGTATCGGCACGGATCGGACTTACCGTTAATGCAAAAACTCCGCTGCAAACAGAAATGCAGCTGGTAAAATATGTTCCAAAAGAACTTGTTCATAAATTCCACCACTGGCTGATTCTTCATGGCCGATATATATGTATTGCCCGTAAACCAAAATGCTTCGAGTGCGGACTGAAACCGGTGTGTAAATATTACCTCAGTATTAAAGACAAGCCCACCCTCAAATCACCTTAGGTTTTATTTGCATCTGGATAATACCAGGGCTCAGCCTAATATCCAGGGGTTTATATGGCTGGATTTTTTCTTAATATAGAAAAGAAAACTAAAACTGCCCCCTGCTCAGGAGTTGGCGCAGAGGTTGAAATATACCTATAGTTAGAAAAATATTATTAATGACAACGATTTCAGGTATAGCCAACAGTATTAACAGTGTTCTTTCATTACATCCACTTATAGTGGTTTTAAAAAGAATGATTGCTGATGGTAAACCGGGGGCAAAAAAACTTTACCAGGGGCTGCTCACAGAAATTGAGCAGATACCCGAATTACAACAACCTCTTGAAGAACGCAAGTTGCTGAGTGAAAGAGGTGAACTGGTTGAATCATTACTAACTACCATTTTTCCCCCTTCTACACGATCCACCCAGGGCGTGTATGCTGTTACCCTGCCGTTTCAGGATAAAACCATTTATTCTTCACCTGCTTTTGCCGAACTTTTCCTGAAAGGCGGACAGGGTGAAATTCAAATGCCCGATAATAAAACAAGTGTAAATATTGCCAAAGCAAATCTTTCACTGGCCTATAATGTAATTCTGAAAAAATTATATTCCTTACCCGTTCAGATCACTGCAACATCGGTACATCCTTTTTTTGATGAAAATACCGGCCTTACAACCTATTATGAACTGAGTTTGAATGCGCAGTTTGTAGATGTTAAATGCATTAATGAAGATTATTCTTTACCGGTTGGATTTACACCCGACCGAACCGTTGAACTGGAAGAACTTACCAATCTTTTTCCTTTGGAAAATTTCCGGTTTGAAGGACTGATTGTTATAGATGTTTTCGACATTACGCAGGACCAGGTTATCACCGAAATAAAAAATTCACTGCTTAACATCAATGCTTTTTCCGATGTGGAAGTGTATAGCGAATTACAGCAACATGTACAGGACCTGATGGGACTGAAGAAACTGAAAATAGGTATTACTCCATTCTTTAAAATGAATGACTATTACCTTTTTACTGAAGCACATTACCAGAATAGTTTATTATTTAAGAACAAGGATGCCGTTAAAAACCGCGACCGCATCAGTGCATTGAGCCGTGATGTTTTCAGGCAATCCAATAAATGCGTACTATACGAAATACTGAATGAAAGCAGCAGCCGGTTCAACGAAATCCTTAAATATTATTTCGACCAGGGAATAAAAAGCCTGGTGATCTGCCCTCTTAAAAAAGAAAACGGAGAACTTATAGGACTACTTGAAATTGCAGGTGAAACAAAAGGTAAGCTGCAATTTCACCATCTTTCTAAAATTCAACCCGCCATTCCATTGTTCACACTTGCGCTGCAGAAAACGAACGAAAGCATGCAGATGCAGATTGAAAAAACCATCAAAGAACATTTTACTGCCATTCAACCCGCGGTAGAATGGAAGTTTACAGAAGCGGCCTTTCAATACATACAAAACAGCCAGGTAAATGAACTTGCCAGGATGCCATCCATTTCTTTTGAAGACGTTTATCCTTTGTATGGTTCCATTGATGTAAGAAATTCATCAACGGAGAGAAGTCATGCCATTCAGCTCGACCTGCTTGAGCAGCTGAATATGGTAAAGGATGTTCTGGTGAAGGCTACTAAGATCATGGAGTTTCCTTTGCTAAACGAGATCTTATTTAAAATTGAAAAATATCTTGAATCAACTTCCGACACCCTCCTGTCGGAAGATGAGATGCTCATATATGAATTCCTGCAAAATGATGTGGAGGTTTTATTCAAAAACCTAAGGATCAAAAAAAGGGAATTAAGAAAAGTGATCGATAATTACATGGCCGCACTCGATCCTCAAAGAAAAATTCTTTACAACCACAGAAGGCAATATGAAGAAAGTATAACAAGGATCAACGATGTATTGGACAGGTTTATGGATAGCGAGCAACAGGCAGCACAGGAAGTCTTCCCTCACTATTTTGAACGCTATGTAACAGATGGAATTGAATTTAATATTTACGTTGGTCAATCCATTTCACCCTATCATCATTTTACAGAGATCTATGTGCGCAACCTCAAGCTTTGGCAACTGACTTTACTGGCAAGAGCAGCAAAAATTACGCACGCTTTGGAGAAGAGGTTAAGTCTGCCCCTGCAAACTACCCAGTTGATACTTGCTCATTCTGTTCCTTTGAATATCAGCTTCAGGAGAAAAGAAAGAAAGTTTGATGTTGATGGAGCTTATAATATCCGCTACGAGATCGTAAAAAAAAGAATAGACAAAGTGCATTTGAAAGACAGTGAAGAAAGACTTACGCAACCGGGCAAAATTGCTATTGTTTATTCGCAACAACGTGAGCTTGCCGAATACCTGGAGTATATTGAATTCTTACAAAAAGATGGAATGCTGGGAAAGGAAATTGAACACCTGGAACTGGAAGACACACAGGGCATCAGTGGATTAAAGGCTATTAGAATTGATGTTGAACTTACCGAAGAAGCTGCCCCTGCTCCCCTTGAAGCCAGCAAGAAGCTGGTTACTAAATGAGTTTTTAATTTGGAAATTGGAAAATTGGAAAATGATTGCGCCCTGTAGTTTCCAAATTTTCCAATTTTCCAATTTCCACCCCTTTTTCAAATCAAAACTGGAAGCCAAAGCTTACATAGGGAAGTATATTTTCTTCTCCCGACCTGGCAACAGATGCTGTTACTACAAATCTTTGAACAGGGGCCAGCCAAATTCCACCGCCAAAACTGTTATGCCATGTCTTAGAATTATCGTTATCAACCCAAACCCTTCCAATATCATGAAAAGCAAGCAGGCCTACGGAACCGGGGAAAAGATAGGTAGTGAAATCGCCGAGCTTCATGCGCACTTCGGTATTGTTGAAAAGCATTGTTCTTCCTGCAAACCTGTCGCGCCTGAAACCGCGCAGGTTAGTAGGGCCGCTCAGGTAATTGGCCTGGGGAAAATCGTAATCGCCAATATTATGATACCATCCCAGCCTGGAAGCAAATACGAACTTTGCCTGCGGAACAAATGATGCTATCACGCTCATATCCCACCGCAGCTGGGTAAGGTCGCCGCTTTGATCGTTCAACCCAAAAAGTTGTTTTACGCCTGCATCCAGTATAAAACCCCTTGTAGGTATCACCTGGTTATTTCTTGAATTGATATCAATATTCAGTTCAGCCCCTGCAAATGTTTTTCTTTCAAACATGGTTGCAGGATCCAGTCCGCTGGCAATTGGATCGGCCACCAGCCTTCCTTTATTTTCGCCCGGGTCTAATTCAAATGTTTGAAAGGTTGGGCCAAAAAGCACACGCATCCACGATTGCATTTGCCTCCTCAGCAAAACAGAAACATTTGCAATGTTATACCTGGCGCGATAATATTCTATACCAAGGTCTTTGTTATAAGAAGTATTGTTACCGAACCCAAAAAAGTTGGTAACGTTTACCGGCGCACGCAATTCTCCATTCAGCACAAGATCATTTCTTCCTGCAAATTGTGTGATCTCTCCTGTATAACGGAAAAACCATGAAGAAGTTCTTAAAGCATGTCCCGATGAAAACGTATGACGCATGGCATATGGCTCTTTTCTGAAACCATGCCTTGTATACTGCAACTTCAAACCCAGGAACAAACCATCATCAACGTTATAGGCGAAGGAAAGTCCCGGATGAAAAATATTATACTTATAATATATCCTGTTGAACTGGTTGTTCTTAGGGTCGCTGCTGATTTTCTTTTTGAAAACGCTATGATCGCCAGAGAATTTATTTTCCTCAAAACTCACATCGTATACTCTGATGTTTCCTGAAGTGTTTTCATTTATGAAATGGTCTTCACCCGGACCACCAATGATCCTCATCTTAATAGGAATGTCGCCACCTCTCACAACAAAACTATCGTTATCGGCCAGTCCATATAGTAATAATTCTTTCGTTACCCCCGGGTCAAAAACACGCTCGTAAATTTTGGTTCCAAGATGACCCTCCTTTTCAATTTTATCCAGTCTTACCCTAACATTTCCATCAGAGTTCTTTTCAATTAAAAATAATTCTCTTTGATTGGTTCCTACAACATTCACTCTTCTTGAAATGAATTTGTAATACTCCATCATATCTTTCCTGAGATACTTTCTTCTTTCCTTCAATGTTTTTACCATTTCAGGGGCGTGGAAATTTCTTACAGCTTCCGGAAGGTTATTCATAGAGGCCTCTAT
>JAEZCV010000096.1 GCA_023429985.1 Bacteroidota bacterium
GTATATAAGATGTCTACACCAAACTTCTGAACAATTTCCCAAAACCTGCCGGCATCGGGAAATGTTGGAATGCCTTCAAACATTAAAGTGGTAGCACCTGCAGTTAAAGGACCGTAAATGATATAACTATGTCCGGTTATCCATCCAATATCCGCAGTGCAAAAATGTACCTGGCCGGGGTGGTATTGAAACACGTTTACAAAAGTATAATTACACCATACCATGTAGCCTGCGGTAGAGTGAACCACACCTTTAGGTTTGCCGGTAGATCCGGAAGTGTACAAAATAAACAGCGGATCTTCTGCATCCATTTCTTCTGCCTCGCAAAATGGATTCCCCTGCGTTTCCACTTTTTTTATTTCATCTTCCCACCAGGCATCGCGTCCTTTGATCATACTCACCGGCGTTCTTGTATGTGTGCAAACAATAATTCTTTTTACAGAGGGGCATGCAGGCATGGCATCATCAATTACCGATTTAAGAGGAATGGTTTTATTGCCACGGTAAGCCCCATCCGCAGTTATTACAATGCTTGCCGATGCATCGTTGATCCTGTCGGCAATACTTTGCGCACTGAAGCCTCCAAAGATCACCGAATGAATGGCGCCAATTCTTGCGCATGCCAGTACAGCAATGGCCAGTTCGGGAATCATGCCCATATACAAACAAACACGATCGCCTTTTTTTACACCGTTATTCTTCAGCACATTGGCAAACTGCATTACTTTAAAATGAAGTTCTTTATAAGTAAGAATGCGATGATCGGATTGGGGATCGTTGGGTTCCCAGATAATGGCAGGTTTGTCGGCCATGTAAACAAGATGCCGGTCGAGGCAGTTTTCGGTGATATTGAGTTTACCGCCAATGAACCATTTTACATCCGGCTCTTTAAAATTCCATTCAAGCACTTTATCCCATTTCTTCCTCCATTTAAAGTGTTCGGCTATACCTGCCCAGAAAGCTTCGGGTTGTTCAACGCTGTTCTGGTAAGCTCTCTTATATTGTTCGAAATTTTTTACCTGGTAGGGATAGTGCATCATATTTATATTTATTCTCTTTATGCAAGGTCTAAATTGATATTTTTAAAAGATAAATTTATTGATTTATTAAAGCCCGCGTTCATTCAAAATTGTTCAGGCAGGAAATGTTGGCAACGTACATGATAAACCATTGTTGCTTTTTATAAGATGAAGAAAAAAACTTCGCTCTTCAGCGTTATTGGTGCATCTTCGGTTGGTACAATGATAGAGTGGTACGACTTCTATATTTTCGGAAGCCTGGCCACGGTTATTTCAACAAAATTCTTTCCGCAGGATAATCCAACTGCTGCATTTTTAAGCACACTGGCCACCTTTGCTGCAGGTTTTGTGGTAAGGCCTTTCGGTGCTTTATTTTTTGGAAGACTGGGTGATATCATTGGCCGCAAGTACACCTTTATGGTTACATTGCTGCTGATGGGTGGTGCCACATTTTTAATTGGATGCGTGCCTTCCTATGAAACCATTGGTTTTGCCGCTCCTTTAATTATTCTTGTGTTAAGGCTTTTGCAGGGACTTGCGCTGGGTGGTGAGTACGGAGGTGCTGCTACCTATGTTGCCGAACACTCTCCCGATAAAAGAAGAGGATTTCTTACCTCATGGATTCAAACCACGGCAACAGCAGGCTTGTTTATTTCCCTGCTTGTTATCATGGGAACGCGAAACATTTTATCTGTTGAACAATTTGATGAATGGGGATGGAGGGTGCCTTTCTGGCTTTCCATTGTGATGGTTCTTGTGTCATATCTCATTAGAAGAAAAATGAGCGAATCGCCTGTTTTTGAAAAAGCAAAAGCAAGTGGCAAAACATCAGCCAATCCATTAAAAGAAAGTTTCGGAAATAAATACAATTTCAAATTTGTTTTGCTTGCCTTGTTTGGCGCAGTGATGGGGCAGGGCGTTATATGGTACACTGGCCAGTTTTATGCCATGAGCTTTATGGAAAAAACCATGCATGTTGATAAAGAGCAGGTAGACAGCCTTATGTTTCTTGCACTGATGATGGGCACACCTTTCTTTCTTTTTTTTGGATGGCTGAGCGATAAGATCGGGCGAAAATGGATTATGATGGCAGGCATGCTGATAGCCATTCTTTCCTATCGCCCTATTTATGAAAGCATGTACCAGTCGGCCAATGTGAGTAATAAAACCGAGATCGTTGAAAAGAGAACAATGGCCACGAATATTGAAGTGGACAAAAATCCTGCTACAACCCGTTATTATACCGATGGAACAACCATTATAACTACAGCATCTTCAACAGGTGGAATTGAAAATGCATCAACCATTGTAAGAGTGGGTAATGGAGTGAAATGGCATTTAACATGGATGGTGTTTATACAGGTAATTTTTGTAACCATGGTTTATGGACCTATTGCTGCCTTTCTTGTAGAAATGTTTCCAACACGCATCAGGTATACTTCCATGAGTTTACCTTATCATATTGGGAATGGAGTATTTGGAGGATTGCTTCCGGCAGTGGCAACTTACCTTGTTACCAATGCGCAAACTTCCGGTTCAGAACAATGGTATCTCCAGGGATTATGGTACCCCATGGGTGTTGCTGCCGTTTGCCTGGTAATTGGGATTATTTATATTAATGGGAAAGACCGGAGCATTGACGATTAAAAAAATTATATGAACACGATCAGAAAATATGGTGGTTTGCTCTGGATAGCCCTGGGTGTAATTACAGGCTATTATGGTTATACAGTTTTAGGAATACCTAAACTGGCATCCGGAAAACAGGAAGACCTGGTGTTTGGAATCATTATCTGTTTTGTGCTGCTGCCAATAATTGTAGGCGGATTACTGGTGTTTGGAAAATTTGCGCTTCAACGTGAATACGATGAAGATTAAAAAAAATCCCCTCTTTTGGAGGGGATAATATTTTCAGGCAGTCAAAACTTGGTTTAGGTTTTCATTATTGGACGCCTGGGTTTTCTAGGACTGGATCAATAGTTTTCAACGGATCGGACGAAAAACGGACTTCAGTGGATTTGGATTGGTTTTAAAAGATCTGGATGATTTGGTTTTTGTTAATTGGATATTGAATTAACAATACAAACTTAGCCCTGATTATCAGTGAAAACAATAGAAGAAATAACCTGTTTTTGAATTACGGTTTTTACTTAGGCCTTAGTAGATCTACGATAGGTAATTTAAGCGCCTGATTTAGAGGTAGTTTTCGACGAAATGGGCAAAAAAAAAGCCGGATAGAAATCCAGCCTCGTGTAAAATCCAATATCCTATGAAAAACCGAGACAAAGATGGGGGTGAAATGATTAATAAACAATAGTAAAACTACTAGTTTGAAAAAAAATGTTTTAAATTGATGAAAACCATGGATGAATTGTGAATAAGTTGGCAACCTGCGATTATGAAATTTAGAAAATCTGTATATGTCTGTACCAGGAGGCTAGCCTAAATGAAGAAAAGTGAACGAATTCATTTACCTGCCTGGCTTGAATTGCAGTAATGCTGCCAGATTATAATTCTATAATTTAATAATTGCTATCTCCAATTGAGTCAGGAACAATAACAGAATCCTTTGAAATGCTCATGCTGTCTGGTATGGCCTGTTCAGGAGAATGTGTTTCTGAAGGATTTTCCAATGTGTTGTTTGTATTTGCTTCCTCATCATTGCAGGAAACGAAAATCAATCCCAGTATAAATAGTTTTGCAAGCATTTTCATATCATTATTTATGCAAAATGCCTGCCAGCCGGTTTATGAATACTGATGAGATTGCAAATCAATTAAAATCCATCGCATGTGATTTTCATCCATTAATTATTATTATTTTGGAGGGGCGGCAAAAAATTGCACGCTTCCTTTAACCAACCAAAATCAAAGCTGTTGTTATTCTTATATCCATCTTCTTCAATTGGTTTTTTATCTGGTATACAACACGTGGTTAAGCAGCCGCCTTAATTATGATAATCACTATATTCGCTATATAACAGTGATGCTTAATTGATTTCTTTTATCCTCAAATTATTTTTATGAAACTTAGCCTGTTGCTTTCAACTTCATTAAAGATCTGTTTTCTTCTTTTCCTGTTTCAATCCTGTAAACCAAAAGGCGCCGAATCGGCTGTAAGTGGTGATGCCGCTGCTGCCGTTTATGTAGCTCCGGGTAAACACGATGAATTTTATAACATTGTTTCAGGTGGTTTTAATGGTCAGATAAGTGTATATGGACTTCCTTCGGGCCGTCATATCCGCATCATTCCTGTTTTTTCGGTTCATCCCGAAAATGGTTATGGATTTAGTGAAGAAACCAAGCCAATGCTCAACACCGCCCATGGCTGGGTTCCATGGGATGATTTGCACCACATTTCTCTTTCCACAACAAATGGCGAGCACGATGGAAGATGGGCCTTTGCCAATGGTAACAATACGCCTCGCATTGCCCGCATAGACCTTAAAAATTTTAAAACAGTTGAAATTCTTGAAATACCAAACAGTGCCGGTAATCACGCTTCTCCTTACATTACCGAGAATACAGAATATGTTGTAGCAGCAACCCGCTTTAGTGTGCCCATATTAAATAACCAGGATGTTTCTATCAGTTCCTATAAAGAAAATTTCAAAGGAACTGTAAGCTTTATTAATGTTGACCAGACAACGGGCCGCATGAAAATTGCTTTCCAGATTCTTACGCCCGGTGTAAACTTCGATCTTTCAAGGGCCGGTAAAGGACCTTCCCACGGATGGTTCTTCTTCAGCTGTTATAATTCAGAACAGGCCAACACCCTGCTGGAAGTAAATGCTTCGGCAAGAGATAAGGATTTCATTATGGCTGTAAACTGGAAAAAAGCAGAAGAATATATCAAAGCAGGTAAAGGAAAACGTACCCCTGCTCCCCATGCTTCCAATGTTCTGGATGAACATTCACACACTGCTACTTCCACCATCAATTCCGAAGTGCTGGTACTTGATCCCAAAGAAAATCCCGATATCATTTATTTCATCCCCTGTCCTAAATCACCGCATGGAACTGATGTTGATCCTTCAGGAGAATATATTGTAGCTAGTGGTAAGCTGGCCGCCACCATTCCTGTGTTTTCGTTCCAGAAAATACAACAGGCCATAGCCAATAAAAATTTCGAAGGTGAATACGATGGTCACCCTGTATTAAAATACGATGCAGTGCTGCATGGTGAAGTGGCCAAACCCGGTCTCGGGCCTTTACATACAGAATTTGATGAAAAAGGAAATGCTTACACCTCCATGTTCGTATCATCGGAAATTGTAAAATGGTCGGTGAAAGATCTTAAGGTGCTCGATCGCGTTCCTACCTATTATTCTATCGGTCACTTATCTGTTGCAGGTGGTCCTACAAAGCAACCTTATGGAAAATATATGGTGGCTTATAATAAGATCACCAAAGACCGTTACCTGCCTGTAGGTCCCGAACTCCCGCAAAGTGCTCAACTATATGATATCAGTGGCGATAAAATGAAACTTCTCCTGGATTTCCCCACGATTGGCGAACCGCATTATGCAGAAGCAATTCTTGCCAGCAAAGTGGCTCCAAACACACTTAAAATTTACAGGATAGAAGATAATACCCATCCCTATGTTACCAAGGGTGAAGGGCAGGCTCGTGTTGAACGCCGTGGTAATAAAGTGCATGTTTATATGACGGCTATCAGGTCGCACCTGGCACCGGATAATATAGAAGGAATAAGAGTGGGCGATTCGGTTTTCTTCCATGTAACCAATCTTGAACAGGACTGGGATGTACCCCATGGTTTTGCCATCAAGCATGCCAATAACGCCGAGATACTGATTATGCCGGGAGAAACGCAAACACTTGCTTTTCGTCCCGACAGGGCTGGTATTTACCCGTTTTATTGTACCGATTTCTGCTCGGCACTACACCAGGAAATGCAGGGTTACCTGAGGGTGTCTCCGGCAGGAAGCAATGTACCACTAAGGTTTGGTACGGGTTCTACCGCTCCGCGCGATTCAATTAACCAGGGCCGTGCGGCAGCCGATACGGCAGGAAGAAGAACAGCAGATACTTCTGCACCGCGGTAATTGATTAAAAAAAATAGCTATTGAGTACAATATCCAGAATCATTATAGCAATTGCGGCATTGAGCCTGGTATTAACCTATTTCCTGCCCTTTTGGTTCATATACCTGATTGCGCCTCAGTACCCGGAAGGACTGAGCATGGAGATATGGCTGAACCGTTTAGAAGGGCAGGTTCAGATCATTAATGGTTTGAACCATTACATAGGAATGGCACCCATTAGTGAAGAAATGTTTCCCGAGCTCACCTTCCTGGTTTATATAGTGGGCATATATATTTTACTGGGCCTAATTGTAGCTTTTATAGGTAAACGAAAGCTGCTTTTCGGATATATAATCCTCACCATCATTGGTGCCATCGTTGCCATGATAGATATGTACCAGTGGGGTTATAAATACGGACATAATCTCGATCCTACAGCACCCATCCAGGTGCCCGGATTATCATACCAGCCTCCACTTATCGGGCATAAGAAATTATTGAATTTCGATGCCTATTCTTATCCCGATACAGGAGGCTGGATCTTTGTTGGCGCCTTTGTTATTTTTGTATTGGTATGGTTCGTTGAATGGCGCCGCCATAAAAAATTAATTAAAGTATGATGAAGTTCAGGATTTCTGTGATGATCATTTCAACTGCATTATTTTTTGCAGGTTGCAGCGTGCAGCCGGAAGCAATCAATTACGGTAAAGACCAGTGTGCTGCATGCCGCATGACCATTATGGAACCAAAGTTTGCAGGTGAGATCATTAATAATAATGGGAAGGTTTTTAAATTCGATGATGCCCATTGTGTAGCCGAATACCTGCAGGCGGGCCAGATAAAAAAGGAAGATGTGAAGATGGTGGTATTTACCAACTTTAAACAACCCGATGAATTTCTGCAAACAACCAATGCCTGGTTTGTAAAAAGTGCTTCTTTAAAAAGTCCCATGAATGGAAATGTAGCGGCCTATGCCGACAAAGCTACAGCAGAAGCCGAAGCGCAATCCTTACCGGGCGAAGCAGGCAGCTGGGAAGAGATCATGAAGAAATTATGAGGTTGTTGCTGCCTATATTCCTGTTGATGGGATTCACTACCCATGCCCGCATTATACATGTTGGTAACAGCGGCGGTTTGCCTACTCTCAGGGCCGCTGTGGAAAGGGCAATAGAAGGAGATAGTATTTTATTGCACCCTGGCATTTATAAGGAAGGCAACCTGGTGATACAAAAATCCATTTCAATAATTGGAGTCAACTATCCCGTTCTTGATGGTGAAGGCAAACATGAAATTCTTACCATCAGCGGTAAGCATATCCGTATAAAAGGTATCAGCTTCGAAAATGCAGGTTTCTCTAACATGTATGATTATGCAGCCATAAAAGTTATTGATGCCGACCATGTGATCATTGAAAACAATAAAATCACCAACGCTTATTTTGCTGTATTCTTTGCCAATGCTTCTTATGGGGTGGTGCAGCATAATCATATTGTAAGTAAATACACATCCGAACAGTTAAGCGGTAATGGCGTGCATATGTGGAAGTGCAACAACATGGTGGTAAAAGGAAATTATATTGAAAAGCACCGCGACGGTATTTATTTCGAATTTGTTACCGGTTCCATTATACAGGAAAATACAAGCATTCGTAACATAAGGTATGGGTTGCATTTCATGTTTTCTCACGACGATATCTATGCGCACAACAGCTTTACTGAAAATGGCGCAGGCGTTGCGGTGATGTTTTCAAAAAGAGTTACCATGTACAAAAATCTTTTTGACCAGAACTGGGGGGCAAGTGCCTATGGTTTATTGCTGAAGGAAATATCCGACAGCTATATACTTCAAAACAGTTTTGAAAAGAATTCAAGTGCCATACATATGGAGGGAACTACCCGTATAGAAATAGTTTCAAACCAGTTTAATAATAACGGATGGGCCTTACGTGTACAGGCCAGTTGCACCGAGAATAATTTTAAGGGCAATAATTTTTATTCAAACAGTTTTGATGTAGCAACAAACGGAAATACAACACTTAACCTTTTTGAAGGCAATTACTGGGATAAATATGAAGGTTATGACAGGAACCGCGATGGTATTGGTGACATTCCCTTTCGTCCCGTAACACTTTATTCAATGGTTATTGAACATAACCCCAACGCAGTGATCCTGCTGAGAAGTTTTATGGTTTCCCTGCTGGATAAAGCAGAAAGAGCCATTCCGAGCCTCACGCCCGAAAATCTTATAGATGAACAGCCTTTGATGAAACCCTTGCGCCCATGATCGAGATCTCGCAAATTGTAAAAAGGTTCAGAAAACAAACAGTTCTGAACAACATTTCCATTTCATTTAAAGAGGGTCATGTTTATGCTTTGATTGGACCAAACGGAAGTGGAAAAACCACACTTATCAAATCCATTCTCGGATTAGTAAGGCCCGACGCCGGAACTTTATTGTTCAATGGTAAGCCTGTGGATACATCGGTTGATTACCGGAATCACATTGGTTATATGCCACAGATAGGGCGCTACCCGGATAATATGACCATTGGCCAATTGTTTTCCATGATAAAGAATATCAGGAAAGAAAAACAAAATGTAAATGAAACACTATTCCGACAGTTTGCATTGGAACAAATGCAGTCAAAACCCATGCGCACGCTTTCGGGAGGCACAAGGCAGAAAGTAAGCGCTGCACTTGCCTTTTTATTTGATCCTGCCGTGTTGATACTGGATGAACCAACGGCCGGACTCGACCCGCTTTCAACAGAGATATTAAAAGATAAGATTCGTGTAGAAAAGGAAAAAGGTAAACTCATTATCATCACTTCTCATGTTTTAAGCGACCTGGAAGAGTTTACCACAGATGTTGTTTACCTGCAGGAAGGACAATTAATGTTCAATCGTTCTATTATGGATCTGCAGGAAGATACAGGGCAGGAAAAGCTGGGAAAAATGGTTGCTTACATGATGAAGAAACAATTGAATGCTGAAACTCAAATTACCGACTGATATGGTGGGAAAAATTTCCAGGTATGTTTTTATGGATGTGATGCGCAGTAAAATGGTAATTGCTTATGCCTTGTTTTTGTTTGCCATTTCATTCAGCCTTTTCCAGCTTGAAGAAAATCCTGGAAAAGCTATGATGAGCCTTTTAACTATTGTATTGATCGTAGTTCCGCTGGTTAGCCTTGTATTTACAACCATTCACTGGTATAATTCCTATGAATTTATAGAGCTTATGCTCACGCAACCCATAAAAAGAGGTGATGTTTTTTTAAGTGAATTCACAGGCCTGGCAGTTTCGCTGTCACTGGCTTTTCTTGCAGGGGTAGGTATTCCTATATTTATTAATAATCCCGACAGTACAGGCATGGCCATGATTGCCATGGGGTTGATGCTTACACTTATTTTTACTTCCATTGCATTTCTTGCTTCTGTCAGCACAAGAGATAAGGCAACCGGGATTGGTGCTTCGCTTATGTTATGGTTTTATTTCGCTATTATTTATGATGGTATAGTGTTGATGATATTATTTTCTTTCAGCGATTACCCACTTGATAAGATCACGCTTGTATTGGCGGCGCTCAACCCGATTGATTTAGGACGCATTTTCCTGATGCTGCAGATGGACATTAGTGCATTGATGGGATATACAGGTGCTACTTACAAAGAATTCTTGGGCAGCGGTACAGGTATGATCTTTACTTTTTCCATTATGATGTTATGGACCATTATTCCGGTGTGGCTGGCAAAAAGGATATTCAGAAAAAAAGATCTTTAACATTCAAACATTCTTTTTCCCGTTGATCACGCAGATCAATACATTCGCCAGTGTAGGCAAAATGCACCAGCGCAGATTTCGCAGATTATAATCTTTGCCTTCAAAATAAATTAGCCTGGCAACTGTAGGTACTCTCCGCCTTTTAGGAAACAATCTGCGCCATCCGCGCCAGGAAATGTTTGAAACATCTTTAGAATGCTTCAATCCGCGAAAATCTGCGGGAAATATCTATTGAATGACCATATCTAATACCGCTCTGGTTAGCCTCATCTGCTCCTCCAAGTGCCCATGTTGTGTTTCAACATTAACATAAGGCCGATTTTGTTGGGCAAAATAAACACTTAATGAACCATCGTCATTTACATTTGGATGTTGAAGAACAGCATTAATATTTTGTTGTTTCAATTTATTGTAGATCGATGCATTTGTAGTGAAGATGAAATCATCCGGATCCATATTTGCATTCACAAAATATTCCGAAGCTTCATTTTTTCTTTTGTTTTTATAGTCGTGAATGGAAAAGCTGTTGTTTGAATTATTGTGAAGTGCAATAACAGCGTTATGTTTTTCCAGTTGCGATAAAATAACATTAGCAAAGGATTCCAGTTCTCTTGCAGCCTGGGGATGGAAGGAGGAATGTTCTTCCAGTGTTTGTTTTCTTCCTTCATAGGTAAACATCCTGTTGGGATCAAATTCATAAGTTTTGTTCTGGTATCGAAATGAAACATTGCGCCGGTTGTTATTTTCTATCATAATAAAACTTCCGCCATATTCCTGCAAAATCGATTCTGCAGTTCTTTCGCTGGTCATTTCATTATCGTGCAGTTTTACAAAAACATGATCGGCCTTTTTATCCGATCGTTTTACATAGATCTGGAGTTCTGAACTTCCTAACTTATGTTCAATTATACTTGTTACAGGTTCATTAGCAGGACGATGGGCACAAAAACTAAGACTGGAAAACAGCAAAATAATTACTGAATACTGCACCGTTCTCAGTTTAAATTGCACGATATTAATTCTGCTCATCTGCATACCTTTAATAATCATTTTCTATGCCATAGAAATGATAAGGTTGCTGTTGCAACTTAAATCTGCTGTATTATTTATTTATTGATCTGCAGAAGAAGGCAGGTAAATACAAATACGCGTACCCTCGCCGGGAACGGTAGTAATATGCAGGTCGGCATGAATAGTGGCTGCTCTTTCCCTTAAGCTGGTAAGGCCTAAAGTTTTGTCCAGGTCTTTAGCTTCATGCCCGTTTCCATCATCAGTAACAGTAAGGCATATTTTATCTCCCGGTTTATTAAACCGGATAAGTACGTTGCTGGCGTGGGCGTGGTTAACAATAAACTTCAGCGATTCCTGGCAAATTCGAAAAAGGTCGATCTTAACTTCCTGTGAGAGCTGGGTATCGGTTCCGTCGGATTCATAAACACAGGGGATGCCATGAATAGAGGTAAACTCTTCGGTTAACCAGGTAAGTGTTTCATTAAGGCCCAGGTCTTCGATCATATTCGGACTAATAGCATACGACATCCTTCGAATTGAATCTATCATTAATCCCGCAGCAGTATGTGCATGTTCCAGTCTTTCCTGTGACTCGTCGTCAAGTTCTGGATTACGTTCCTTCACCAGTTCAATATCCATTTTTATTACTGAAGCCACTTGTGCAAGTCCTTCATGAAGTTCGACAGAAAGCTGTTTTTTATCTTTTTCAAGTGCCGTTTTAAAATGAGATGCAAGCCCCTTGAACATTTTATACTTTTCTTCTGTGTCGAAATATTCCTGTTTCTTTTTTGTTACATCTTTTGCTATGGCAAAAACCAGTTCTTTTTCAGGTATGTAAATAGATGTCCAGTGCAGCCAAATTATATCGCCATTTTTTCGGATGTACCTGTTTTCAAAATTCAGAAGAGGCTTTCCGTCAATAAGTTCTTTTCGTGTAGCTGCTGTAATTTCAAGGTCATCGGGGTGTATAAAGGAGAAGATCGGTCTTTTGAAAATCTCTTCTTTAGAATAACCAAGTTTTGAGATAACTGCACTGTTAACTTTTCGAAAAAAACCATCCTTCCCGGCAATACATACCAGGTCGGGTGTAAGTTCAAAAAAATGGAACATTACAGATTCAAGGTCAGTTTGTTTTGTATTTTCAGCGATCATTGTTTAAACAGCAGCATCCAAATTAGCTAATTAATTGGTATGCAGGTATGATTTTAATTAGGTAGAAGCCTTGCAAAGTGCTGGTGTTAAAGCAAAAAGGCCGCGGATTCTCCAAATTTTAAACAAAGTATTCTTTGGCATTTTCCAGTTCCGGGTTACATTACCAGCTTATGGATAATTTGCAGAAATTAGTCTTTATGGGCCCAATGATATTATCCTGTTAGGTTCACCCTTTTTTTATACCAGCGAATCGGCTATTTTCATTCTTTCGAATAAATGTTTTAGAAACCAATGAAATTTTTAAGACCCTTCAAATATATTGTCGCCGTTTTTGCAACCGGATCCTTATGTGCTTTTGCTGTTTTGAATAAAAACAACATAGACAGAGCATCCTGGCTTATAGGCATTTGGGAAAATAAAACCCAAAGAGGAAGTATTTATGAAAGCTGGACCCAACTTAGTGAAACTGAACTTTTGGGAAAAAGTTATAGTGTTAGGGAAGGAGATACAATAGTATTTGAAAACATAAGGCTTGTGGCGGAAGGAAGTGTTTTGCATTATATCCCCGTGGTTAAGAACCAGAATGCTGGATTGCCGGTGCGCTTTACTTCTACACTCATTAATGAATCAAAAATGATTTTTGAAAACGCGCAACATGATTTTCCAAAGCTTATTTCTTACACCAGGGTAGGTAAAGATTCATTGGTGGCAGAAATATCGGGGGTGATAAATGGAGAAGCGCGGAACCAGGTTTTTCCAATGAAAAGAATTGAATAAGGTAAGCAATTTCATAATTTCAGCAGGTTTCCTGTTCGTTTGAACAATGCATTTTAAGCTTACCAAATAAACTGGAGATGTTCAGAATGAATATAGCGTTTACCATTTTCTGTTTTTGTTTAACCCGTTTTTGTTATGGCCAGTCAATTATAGAGGTTCGATCCTCAGATGACCACCGCCTATTGCCATATGCTTCCCTGG
>JAEZCV010000031.1 GCA_023429985.1 Bacteroidota bacterium
GGGAAACAGCGCCCCCGTTTACATTCACTTTTGAGGGGTCCAGGTTCATTTTCCGGGTATTAACTATTCCTACCACGCTGAAAGCTTCATTCAGTTCAACAAAATCAATATCCTTCATTTCCAAACCTGCGCGCTTAACAGCAATTGGAACAGCAATACTTGGTGTAGTGGTAAAATAAGTAGGCTCCTGCTCCGCATCGGCATATCCACGAATAACGGCAAGCGGCTTAATACCCAATGATTCTGCCTTTTCCCTGCTCATTAATACAACTGCAGCTGCCCCATCGTTCATGGTACTGGCATTGGCGGCTGTAACCGTGCCCTCTTTTCCAAAAGCGGGTCGCAGACCGGCAATCTTGTCAAACTTTACATTCCAGGGTTCTTCATCCTTAGAAACCACGGTGGGGTCTCCTTTGCGGGAGGGTATTTCCACAGGAACCACTTCGGCGGCAAATTTTCCGTTTTCCCATGCTGCCTGGCTTCTTTTATAGCTTTCTATGGCAAAAGCATCCTGCTCCTCCCTGCTGATATTATTATCTACTGCACAAATGTCGGCTGCATTTCCCATGGCGGTATTGCTGTAACAGTCGGTTAATCCATCTTTTGCAAGGCCATCAATCAATCCTGCATTGCCATACTTATTTCCCCATCGCATACTGTCCACATAAAATGGAACATTGCTCATGCTTTCCATTCCACCTGCCACAACAACATCAGCATCTCCAAGTAAGATAGCCTGCGCTCCCTGGGCAATGGCTTTCCTTCCACTGGCACAAACCTTATTTACTGTAGTACAAACCACCGCATCGGGCAATCCGGCATATTTGGCTGCCTGGCGTGCGGGGGCCTGGCCTGTATTGGCCTGAATTACACAACCCATTAAAACTTCATTTACCATTTCAGGAGCAATTCCTGCTTTTTCAACAGCAGCTTTAATGGCTGTGGCGCCCAGTTTTGTTGCCGGAACATCTTTAAAAACACCTCCGAAACTTCCCATTGGGGTACGAACGGCCGAAACAATATATACTTCTTTCATATAGCTTATTTATGCGCCGCAAAGATAGATTTTAAATTGATGCTATCCGGAAGCCCTGGCGCTGCAAGGTTTTAATGACAATTTAATGTTGAAATCGCTCAAAATGATTCGCCATTATCAGCTAGTTTTGCAAATTACTTTTCTGATGAACCCTGGAATGCTGCGATTTATTTGTTGCCTGGTATTTTTATTCACCTTTTTTCAAAATGCTTCTGCCCAATGCAGCAGTCATATTTCCACTTTCCCCTACCAGGAAGGTTTTGAAAACAACAATGGCAACTGGGTACCCGGCGGAACTGCTTCTGAATGGTCCTGGGGAACTCCCATAAAACCTGTTATCAATGGTGCTGCCAGCGGCACCAAAGCCTGGATAACAGGTACGCTTACGCAGTCGAGTTACAGCAACAGCCAGAATTCAACCCTCACCAGCCCCTGTTTTAATTTTTCAGGACTCACCAATCCCTATATCCGGTTCAAGCTTTTCTGGGAAACAGAAAAAAAATACGATGGTGCCAGCCTTCAATATTCAACCAATGGAGGAGCAACCTGGCAATTGCTGGGTTCTCATGCCGATTATACCGCCTGTCCTTCTTCCAACTGGTTCAATACAAATTCCATTACAGCACTTGGATCTCCCGGCTGGTCGGGCAATATTCAACCTACTGCTCCCTGCCCCGGTGGCGCAGGCGATGGCAGCGGCGCCTGGGTAACCGCTCAAAAGTCTTTAAGCTTTCTTGCAGGGCAGTCAAACGTCCGGTTCCGCTTCCGGTTTGCTGCAGGCAATGTTTGTAATAATTATGATGGTTTTGCTGTGGATGATATTTGGATTGGGGAAGCCCCCACATCAAACGCCGACTTTTCCTTTTCCTGCGGCGCATCTAACCAGGTAAGTTTTACTTCAAGTGCAATTTTATGCAATGCAGGCTATTCATGGAATTTTGATGATCCTGCGTCGGGTGCCGAAAATATTTCCACCCTGGCTAATCCCAATCATTTTTTTTCAGCTGCTGGTGAATATAATGTTAGGCTTGTTGTTACTTCCTCTCTTTCTGCACCTGTAACCATTACCAAAACAGTTAAGATCATTGAACTTAACGTGGTACAACAAAATGAAATTTTATGCGCAGGTGATCAAAATGTTAACCTGAGCGTTACCGTTATACCGGCAGGAAATTATAATTACAGCTGGAATACCACCCCCGTACACACTAATGCTAACATTACAGGTGCTGGAGCAGGAACATATATGGTGCAGGTAAGCGGTGATGAGGCATGCCCGGCAACAGAATCTATAACCATTACAGAACCGGCGGCCTTGGTTACATCTGCCAGTGTTCAACAACCCTTGTGTGATAACAATAATGGAAGTATAAGCATTAATGCTTCGGGTGGCGTGGCCGGATATAGTTATGAATGGAATCCTTTAGTTTCAACAACATCTTCTGCCAGCGGTCTTGCGCCGGGAAATTATTCGGTTATCATTCGCGACCAGAACGGCTGCAGCAACAGCATCACTTCAACGCTCATAAACCAGGACGATCTTTTCCTAAACCTTGGAAATGATACGGTGATCTGCGACAGAAATGACTGGCTTTTGCAACCTGGTAATTATGCTTTTTATAACTGGCAGAATGGTTCTTCCAATCCGGTATTCCAGGTTACCGAATCTGGATTATATTATGTTGAAGTAGGTGATAATAACGGGTGCATTGCTTCAGACAGTATCCGCATTAGTTTTGATTGCAATGATCTTTATTTTCCCAATGCTATTACTGCCAACAACGATGGAAGGAATGATGCATTTGGAGCTTTGGGTGAGCTATCCACTGTTAAAATATTTTCACTAAGAATTTATGGCAGATGGGGAAACCTGGTTTATCAGTCTGCGGATCCTGCAGGAAAATGGGATGGAAAATTCAAAGGGAAAGAACAACCCAATGGAAGCTATGCCTGGATAGCTGAATACCAGTTGAACGGAAGAGAACCTATGGTTAGAAAAGGAACGGTAACAATTATCAGGTAATTAACCCGCTAATTATTACCGCTTCTACTTTAATCCTCGGCTTTGTTACTAACAAGCGAGAGTTTGGCAAAGTCGGAGCCTGCAAAGATCTTTGCAAGATTAATATCATTTGTTTTCTGGTATGCTGCAAGATTTGTTTGCGTAACAATTCTCCAGAAATTTTTGGCTTTCAGGTCATTATAGTCTCTGCCTTTAACGATCAATCCGCGAACAGGGTTTCTTTTTTTTAGTTCGAAACGGATGATTTTGCCTTGAGGAATGGTTTCCTTGGCTAAAAAATTTTCAATTTGCTCTACTGTCATAGCGGGCTAAGGTAAGGGTTTAGAACATTCGTTTTAAAGTGTAAACGTTAAAAAATACTGAACACAATTTTACGCCATCAATTGCCGAAAACCTAAAGGATGCTTCTGTTCAAATCAGGGGTATTAACCCTGTTTAACCAGTTGAATTTCACAAAGTATCCTGATATCATCCGCAACAACTACCTGACCGGCTTCCGTAACTGCGCTCCAGGTAAGCCCGAATTCTTTTCGGCTGATCTTCCCATTTACGGTAAATCCTGCCTTTGTCTGCCCATAAGGATCCACCACAATACCACCAAATTCTACATTTAACTGAATGGGTTTTGTGGTTCCCCTGATGGTGAGGTCTCCTTCCAAACTTGCCGAATCGCCCTGGCTGGAATATTTTTTACCTACAAATTTCAACTGGCCATGATTTTCTGCATCAAAAAAATCGGCCGACTTCAAATGCGTATCCCTTTGCTGGTTATTGGTATCTATCGTATTGATGTCGGCAGTAAATTCAATTCTTGAAGCCGTATTGAAATCATCCGTTCCTGTTTCCACTTCCAGGTCAAAAGTTCTGAAATAACCGGTAACGGTTGTAATCATAAGGTGCTTTACCTTAAACTGAATTTCTGAGTGCGCGGGGTCGATCTTCCATTTTATGGCCATATTCCTGAGTTTTAAATTTCAACAAATATAATCAATGTTTAAACATTGAATACATGAATCCTTTAAATTTATGAAAAAATAATGTTCAAACAACAGTAGGGCTCAGTTCAAACACCACCGGCCTGTTCACCAGTTCATAGCTTTCATTAAGCAGGCTGGCATTGATAAATTTTATTCCATACGATTTTGTAGTTCCATAATCTTCATGAATGTGCCCAAATACATGTACCCTTGGTTTGATTTCCCTTACCTTATCTAACAGATCCTTATCCCCTACGTGCTGTTCATTCACTACCTGGTCAAGTATACCGAATGGAGGACCATGGGTAATCAGCAGATCTGTTTTTTCCGGAATCATTTCCCAGTGTTTTCGAATGGCTGCACCACGCGAACGGTTAAAAGCCCAGTTGAAAAATTTAGGTGTGATGGGTGAACCCCAGATGTCAATTCCTTCCAGGGTAACGCCCGAGTCGTTGAGATAGATAATCCTCTCCGGGATCATCTTTTCTAACATAGCCGGCTTTTCTTTTTCAAAATAAAAATCATGATTGCCGGCTATGAATATTTTATACCTGAAGTCCTGCTTATCAAACCAGGCCAGGAAATCTTCTGTTTCCGATTTTTCACCCCTGTAACTTATATCGCCTGCATGTACCAGCACATCGCCTTTTGGAATCTTTACATGATGATGCCTGGAATGCGTATCCGCAATTACTACAAATTTCAACACCTGTTATTTATTAATTCTCCTTCTTCTATTCATTCCCTGTCGACTGGTTGCGATTAGCATCCTGTTCTTTTGTTTTGGGCTGAGGCTTCGACGGCCTTCCCCCGGTTTGTTCACCATGATTTATTTTTCTTTTATCGCCCGCCTCTCCAAATGGCTGGCTGCTCTGGTTACTGGCACCACGGCCCGAGCTTCCATTTTTATTATTATCTCCTCGTCCTGACATTGCTGATTATTTTTATTATTATTGTTTTTTAAAATCACAGTAATTGTGCCACAACCAAAACCAACTGCATGAGCAGCCTATCCAAATCCTTTATCTTTTCAACGCTGGTAGCTCTTCCTTTTTTTTCAAATTGCCAAACCGACTCTTCCTCAAATTCTCTTGAAGAAGTGGTAATAAGAGCATATGAACAGGGAAAAACTATACACCAGCTTTCAGCAGCCATTAATTATACCAGCCCGCTTACTTTAAAAAGGTTCAGTCCTGCATCTATAGTAATGGCAGTAAATACTTCGCCAGGGGTTAGAATGGAAGAACGTTCTCCCGGAAGTTACCGTTTCAATATCAGGGGCAGTTCACTTCGCTCTCCTTTCGGGGTAAGAAATGTAAAGATCTATTTTAACGACCTCCCATTCACCGATCCTGGAGGACATAGCTATTTAAACCAGCTTGGTTATTACGATTTCCAGTCGCTTGCAGTAATTAAGGGGCCGGGAAGCAGTTTGTACGGATCGGGAACCGGAGGGGTTTTATTAATTGAAAGCATGACCGAAAACGAAATGCCTTCTGTACAGTTAGAATATGCAGGAGGCAGTTATAATTTTCATTCCATTTACGGTGCCGTAACCACAGCGGGTGAACGATACAGTTCGCGCTTTGGATTTCATCACCAGCAAAGCGATGGTTACCGGCAACATTCTGCCATGAATAAAAAAGTTTTTAGCTGGAATGGCAGGTTCCGCTCTGGAAAAAACAATTTATTCAAAACAAGTTTTTTATTTGGAGACCTGTTTTATCAAACGCCTGGCGCATTAAATGCTGCTGAATTCACTACCGATCCTACCCTGCCGCGTCCGGGGGCTCCGGGAATGCCCGGCGCTGTGGCAAATAAAGCTGCCATTTACCAGAAAACTTTTCTTGCCGGCCTTTCTTATTTGCACCATATAACAAGTAACATCTCAAACCGAACCAGCCTATATGGAATGTTTACGCAATTAAGAAATCCAGCCATTCGTAATTATGGAAAAAATTCCGAACCTCATGCGGGTATCAGGAATGTATTGCAATTTTCAAAGCCAACCAGTTCCGGAAATTTTGGTTTTGATCTAGGTGCCGAGTTACAATATGGTTTCCCCGAAGTAAATGTTCATCAAAACAACCTGGGCGAACCGGCTACGTTACAGTCGCATGATGCTATGGATGTAAGACAGCATTTTGTTTTTGCACAGGCAAAATGGGAAGTCAGAAGCTGGAGCCTCACTGCCGGAGGAAGTTTAAACGGACAAAAAATAGAATTGAAAAGATTTCTTCCATCTCCTGGTCCGGTACTCAATAAAAAATTCCCGGGTGAATTTGCTCCCCGCATTGCTCTTTCAAAACAGTTCAGGAACATTATGGTCTATTCCAGTGTAGCGCGTGGTTTTTCTCCTGCCTCCAGTTCGGAACTGGCACCTTCAGGCAGCCCGCTCAACCCGGACCTTGCTCCTGAATATGGCGTGAATTACGATCTTGGCGCCAAAGCCCGTTTCAATAATGGTTTTTATTTTGACATTAATCTTTTCCATTTCGACCTTACCAATACCATTGTTCAAAGAAGGGACTCACTTGGTGGTGAATATTTCATTAACAGCGGCCGTGCAAGGCAAAGGGGAATAGAAACCAGTATGGGCTACCAGGTATTCAGGGGACGTAATTACCAGTCATTGATCTGGATCAGCCATACCTTCCACGATTTTGAATATGTATCGTTTAAGCAGGTAGAAACAGATTTTTCAGGCAACCAGATGCCTGGCAACCCTAAACATAGCCTTGCTGCCGGAATAGATTTTATGCCCGGAAAGAATTTCTTCGGACACCTGAATTATTACTATGGAGGGGAGTTACCGCTGAACGATGCCAATACTGCCTTTGCCTCTCACTATCATTTACTGGCTTTAAGAATGGGTTTTGAAAAAGGATTTTCCGATTACAGGATCAGGTTTACGGTAGGTGCCGAAAACCTGCTTGATGAAACCTATAGCCTGGGAAATGATATCAATGGATTTGGGGGCCGGTATTATAATGCTGCCCCGGGAAGGAATTTCTTTGCATCGCTGATGTTGCAATGGAATTATAAATAAAAAGGGCTGCAAACGCAGCCTTTAATTCTTTTATGCCATTGAAGAAGTAACGAGTTTATGCTCCCATTCTTTGTTTCTTTTTCTTTTGTTCCTGTCGAGCCATTTCATTACAGCCGCAGCTACCAGCCCCCCTGCAACATATAAACCAACTGTAAGTATTTTGGTTTGCAGGCTGTCTGCCGAATGTTTTTCCTCCAGCCCGAGCGGTTTTGGCAGGAGAACCGCACCCAGTCCGGCTACCAGGCCCAATCTGGCGCCGCGGGCCAGTGCATTGTCTTTCTGGCCAATGCCGGCTATGCTGAAAAACAAACTGTTACTTAACAGGTCTCCCGCTAACGACCAACCGTAAAGCCTGCGTTCATTGGGAGTACGGGCTCCAACTACTCTCAAACCTTTTGAAATAGCATTCATTCCTAACAGGTCCATCCGGGGTGCCTGGGGTATGGCTCTTTTTATACTTTCATGAATCAGTGTTAAAGCGGCGGCTCCTGCAACGCCACCCTCAAGGGCATATATTGCTTTCATCTATAATTAGTTTTTCCTGTTTAACTATAAAAAATCAATGCCAGCCGTAAAACTGCTAATTGCAGCATGGATCTCAACAAAAATGATGAATACAATAACCAATAATGAAATCAACGCATCACAACAGATCCGATTTTCCTGGATAACTCAACTTCCAGGTTCTTTAAATGAATATGAGTGAAAATAAAATTGCTCATATTTTCAGCATCGGATTTTTCAAGATCTGCATGGTTAAGAAGAAGCATTTTTTTGATCTTACGAAGCTTTAAATAATTTACCGCACTTTCCACTTCATCGATACTGGTATCTCTTTGCATTTTTAAAAAATCCTGGAGCTTCTCTTCATTTTCAGGTTTAAGGGTTTCAAGGAAACTTTTATAATCCTGTTGAAATAAAGATTTCTGGTAACCGGTTGACTGACCCATTTCCCTTTTCCAGTGTGGACTAATTTCATACGGTGAATGCAAGAGCGAAACGGCAAGGGAACTGATTGCAGCATCAGGATGGTATAAAAAAATATTCCTGTCGGGTACAATTTCCTGGTCACGCATATTCCTGACCTCATGAATGAATTTTAAAACAACCTGGTTATCTATTAGGTCGTCGTCGGGCAATTCTGAAATTATATAATCGGCCATCAGCTGGCTGTCATCCTTTCTTTTTGTTCCATGCTCCAGTAATATTCTCGCAATTTCTTTCTCCTGTAATTCATCTTTGTATAACAATTCAAATGTCTGATCGCTGAACTCATTTGCCTCCGCCTTTTTTGCATTTTCTTCATGAACCTTTGCTTCTTCAAAAGGAAGTTTTTTTTCTTCAAGGGATATCCTGTTACGGATAAACTTATTTACAAGATTGGTGAATCCCGATTCATCAATACTTAGTAACTGCGAAGCCTGGCGGATATAATCCTGCTGCCTGGTAAAATCTTCCGTTTTATCAATTTTTGAAATTGTTTCTGCAATCTGGCTTACAAGGGCTGATCTTTTGTTCGCATCACTTCCCGATTCCTGTAACGAAACTTCTATCTGAAAAAGAATAACATCTTTTTTATTATGCTGAACAAAATTTTTAAAAGCCACCGGCCCCAGTTTTTTTACATAACTGTCCGGATCTTCATTTCCGGGTATCAATACCAGTTTAACTGAAAGGCTTTCTTCCAGGGCCATATCAAGGCCGCGGGTAGCTGCCTTAATTCCGGCAGCATCTCCATCATAAATTATAGTAAGATTCTTACTGTACTTCTTTATAAGCCTGAGTTGTTCTCTTGTTAATGCGGTACCCCCACTCGCCACCACATTTTCAATGCCTGCCTGGTGCAGCGATATTACATCGGTATATCCTTCAACCAGCAAACATTCATCTGCTTTATCAATGGCATGCCTTGCAAAATAAGTACCGTATAGTATTTTGCTTTTTACATATAATTCATTTTCCGGTGTGTTGATGTATTTGGGAGAACGGTCGTTCTTTTTAATTTGCCTGGCACCAAATCCTATTACACGGCCGCTGTTGTTGTGAATGGGAAAAATGATCCTGTCGCGATAATTATCAAAGAACTGCTCATTTCTTTCAACAATTAACCCTGCTTTTACCAGCAATTCGGGGTTGTATTTCTTTTCAATCGCTTCTTTTGCAAACAGGTCTTTTTTATCGGGCGCAAAACCAACCTGGAATTTTTTCAAAACCTCCTCGGTAAAACCTCGCTCCATCATATAACCCAGTCCTATATCTTTTCCATCTTCGGTTAACCATAACTGAGAGGCATAGAATTCCTGTGCAAACTGGTTAATGATCAACAGGCTTTCACTTACCTGCTGTTCCAGTTTTTTTTCGGGTGAAACTTCTGTTTCCTCAACTTCAATATTGTATCTTTTGGCAAGCCACTTTAAAGCTTCAACATAAGAATACTTTTCATGCTCCATAATGAAGCTGATACTGTTGCCGCTTTTCCCGCATCCAAAACATTTAAAAATTTCTTTTGAAGGAGATACAGTAAATGAGGGCGTTTTTTCGTGGTGGAAAGGGCAGAGTCCAAGGTAATTGGCGCCCCGTCTTTTTAATTTTACAAAGTTGCCAATTACATCCAGCACATCAATGCGACCCAGTATTTGTTCTATGGTGTTTTTGCTGATCAAGAAAACAAATATAAGTGTTGGCGCGGCTGAATGTAAATTATGCCCCGGGCATACCGGGATTCACATAATTTACAATTTTAATTCCAAATAAAAATATTCTTTATTAATGCAAACCTGAGTAATTTGAAGTATCATCCTCCACCCAGGGAAATTGAAGGAAAACCATTTTATAAACGCTTAAAACTTCATCCCATGGTTCAGACAGAAACTTCACAGCTCGCAACCGAATGTGCCGAATGGCGGCAGATCCTCCGTAACCACAAAGAAGACCTCCGCCAACGCCGGCAATTACTCCAGGAAGTATGCAAAACGCCGCTCTCTAAAAGCGATTACCAGCTGGTAGAACACTTCGACAACCAGTTTCACATTCAGCTCATCAACATCCACGATCTTAAACACCTGATCAAGCATCACGAGAAAAAAATGATGTTTGAAGGCGATAACCTGCCAGAAGAACGATACACCGAGCATGAACACCTTTTATCGGAATTTATTTCACAGGAAAACATGCTGCTGGAACTCAGGAACGAGTTTCATGAGTTCATTAGCCAAACCAACTGCTGAAGCGTTGTTCACAACAACAATTTTACTTCACCTTAAAAATATTTTATGGCTGAATTTGATACCGCACACGTTAAAAACGTTGTACTGCTGGGCCATGCGGGATCCGGTAAAACAACGCTGGCGGAGTGCATGCTTTTTGAAGCCGGACTTATATCGCGACGTGGTACAATTTACGAATCTAACACCATTGGCGACTACCATCCCC
The DNA here is from genome assembly GCA_023429985.1 of Bacteroidota bacterium. GTDB lineage: Bacteria > Bacteroidota > Bacteroidia > Chitinophagales > Chitinophagaceae > Flavisolibacter. The sequence continues at coordinate 10,518 of JAEZCV010000031.1, forward strand.
TGGAGCAGGAAAGATCCAACTCCATTTTTTCAAAGCTAATGCATACAAAATGGCGGGGATATAAGATCAATATTCTCGACACACCCGGATACGATGATTTTGTAGGTGAAGTATTATCAGCCCTCAGGGTTGCCGATACGGGCGTTATGGTTTTAAATGCAGTAACAGGAATAGAAGTGGGTACAGAAA
>JAEZCV010000172.1 GCA_023429985.1 Bacteroidota bacterium
GTATAATCAGGATTCAAAAAACTTTCATTGAAAATCCTTTCATTTTTGTTTTTGCCGGAATTAAAACTGGTGAATAGCCGGAGGGTTTCACCGGCTCTTTTAGTTTTTATGCTATAACTAAAATTGATAGAAGGATTTGAAGTAAAACCTTCGCTGCTGATCAACCTTTTCCTTAGCCTGTATATTTCTTCAAAGCGGTTCAGATTGAAATATTCAGTTTCATTTTCATTATTGAAATGATTACGGTTATAATTTATAACCAGGCTCAATTCCTGGAACTTATTTATGTCGTAGCGCAGGTTGATCCTGAAATTAGGCCGCAGCGTTTTGTTTACATAATCGTTGGTGGTATTAAAATGATTTACTGAATCGGTAAAAATGTTTGCCCTCTTCGAATATCCATTTCCTGCGAACTGGTTATAACCTGTTCCGGCTACAATGGAAAGATTAAACCCCTGTTTCCTGTAATTAAAACTTCCATTCAGCCCTGCCTGGTTGCGCGTACCATACGTAAGGTTTACTCTTCCGCTGATGCCCACTATTCCCTTCCTTGTAACGATATTAATCACTCCTCCCTGCTCATTGGCATATTGGGGCGGAGGGTTGGTCATCACTTCAATCTTTTCAATTGAACTGCCCGGCATCGATTCCAGGAGGTCCTGCAATTGCTGAAGATTCAATTCCACAGGCTTGTCATCAATAAGTATTCTTGGTTCCTTGCCTCTTACAGTAATATTCCCCGAAGCATCCTTGCTTACAAGCGGAACATTTTCCAGTAATTCACTGGCACTGCTGCCTGCACTTTGGGGCGATTCTGAGGCATTGAAAATGATGGTTCCTTCTTTAACTTCAATAAGGGGCTTTTCAACATATACGATCACTTCATCCATTACACCTGTTGATGCTGCATGTAAAACCAGGTCGCTTAACATCAATTCCCGTCGTTCTTCCCTGATTTGAATGCTGTCTATTACCAGGGGCTGGTAAGCAATATGGGTTATCCTGATTTTATAAATTCCAAATGGCAGTCCCTCGAAACTAAATACACCCGAAGATTTCGAAACAGAGGAATAATTAACCAGGCTGTCATTTATACTTTCAATTTTCAGGCTGGCACCTTCTACGGCCTTATACTTCCCGTCGAGCAAATTTCCGGAAAGCTTACCGGTTCCAGTTTGCTGGGCACTAATATTCTGATATCCAAGTACCAGCAACAGGAAAACCATAATACGCATAAGCAAAGATAACTTCAAATTGTTCTTAAAATCTGTCATACTGTCACATGCTCTGGTTCAAATGATTATCTTTGCCGTTTAATTTTTGCTGATGCAGGAAACCGTTCTACAACCAATAAACGAATTAAAACATAACGAAGCCAGGCAGGGTGAAGCCTTTGCTCCTTTTGCAGCAGACCCTAATTCCTATAAAAAGTACTTTTACATTGAAAGCTACGGCTGCCAGATGAATTTTGCCGATAGCGAAATAGTTGCTTCCATTTTACAAGCCGACGGCTTTGGCGCTACCCGCAATGTTGAAGCTGCCGATCTCATCCTTTTAAACACCTGTTCAATCAGGGAAAAGGCTGAACAAACGGTAAGAAAACGTTTAACTGAATTTAAAAAACTTAAAAAAGCCAGGCCGCAAACCCTTGTAGGTGTTTTAGGCTGTATGGCTGAAAGGCTGAAATCGAAATTTTTGGAAGAAGAAAGGCTGGTTGATTTGGTGGTAGGTCCCGATGCTTATCGCACCCTGCCTAACCTGGTTGCAGAAGCAGGCGGCGGACAAAAAGGTGTGAATGTATTGCTGAGCCGCGATGAAACTTATGCCGATATAGCCCCGGTGCGACTGAACTCTAATGGCATCACCGCATTTGTAAGTATCATGCGAGGCTGCAATAATATGTGCAGTTTCTGTGTGGTGCCTTTTACAAGAGGCAGGGAAAGAAGCCGCGCCCCCGAAACCATCATCAGCGAATGCCAGGACCTGTTTAACAATGGTTATAAAGAGGTAACCTTATTGGGACAAAATGTTGACAGTTATTTCTGGATGCCCGCAACTAACGATAACGCACATTCGGAAAATAAAACTGCTTACGGTGAAGTAGTGAATTTTGCTAAACTGCTTGAAATGGTAGCACTAATATCCCCTGACCTCAGGGTTCGGTTCTCCACTTCCCATCCAAAAGACATTACAGATGCCGTGTTGTTTACAATGGCTAAGTATGAAAACATATGTAAATACATACACCTTCCTCTGCAAAGCGGATCCACGCGTGTTCTTCAATTAATGAACCGCAGCTATACGCGGGAATGGTATATGGCCAAGGTGAATCGCATCAGGGAAATCCTTCCCGACTGTGGAATAAGTTCAGATGTTATTGCCGGTTTTTGTACAGAAACAGAGGCAGAGCACCAGGAAACGCTATCTATGATGGAGTTTGCAAAATATGACCTTAGCTATATGTTCTTTTACAGCGAAAGACCGGGAACGCTTGCACAAAGAAGGTATCCCGATGATGTTCCGCTGGAAGTGAAAAAAAGAAGACTGCAGGAAATTGTTGATGTACAGAACAGGCTTTCGCATGTAAGCAACCAGCAGGACCTTGGAAAAACTTTTAAAGTTTTGATTGAAGGAAATTCTAAAAAAAGTGAAGCCGACTGGATGGGAAGAACAAGTCAGAACAAAGTGATCGTATTTCCTAAAAAAAATACCGATCTGCAACCCGGAAACTATGCGAATGTGAAGGTTACCTCCTGCACACAGGCAACATTATTAGGTGAACTGGTTTAATTATTTTTCATGGATCTACAGACAATTAAGAACAGGTTTGGAATCATTGGCAACTCGCCATCGCTCAATTATGCCTTACAGGTGGCCACACAGGTAGCCAATACAGATCTTACCGTTTTAATTTCAGGAGAAAGCGGCGTTGGTAAAGAAGCTTTCTCACACATCATACATGCACTTTCGGCCCGCAAGCATAATTCATTTATTGCTGTGAACTGTGGCGCCATACCGGAAGGAACCATAGATTCGGAATTGTTTGGCCATGAAAAAGGATCTTTTACCGGTGCGGTAGACAGTCGGAAAGGTTATTTCGAAACTGTAAACGGAGGAACTATTTTTCTTGATGAAATTGGGGAACTGCCCCTGGGCACGCAGGCAAGGTTATTAAGGGTGCTGGAATCGGGCGAATTTATTCGTGTGGGTTCGTCAAAAGTTCAAAAGACCGATGTGCGCGTGATCGCGGCATCTAATAAAGACCTGCTTCACCTTGTTCAGCAAAATAAATTCAGGGAAGACCTGTATTACAGGTTAAATACTGTTCCCATTCGTGTTCCTTCACTAAGAGATCGAAAAGAAGATATTCCTCTCCTGTTCAGGAAATTTGTAATTGATTTTGCCGAAAGATATAAAACCACTCCTGTTCAACTCGACGATGAAGCACGTACAAAACTGATCAACTACAGCTTTCCGGGCAATGTAAGAGAATTAAAAAATCTTGCAGAACAGATATCGGTACTGGCTTCAGATAAATCGGTTACTTTAAAAGAGCTGGATAGATTCCTCCCCGACAATCAAAATAATCGACTTCCGGTTCTGGCAGGAAGCAATGGAAAAGAAAGCCATGAATTCTCCAGCGAAAGAGACATTTTGTACAAACTTTTTTTCGACATGAAGCGGGATGTGACGGAATTAAAAAAGCTCTTTGTTGAAGTAATGCAGAATCCCAGCCTGGCCCACCAGGATCCAGGCTTTATGAAGGAGGTTAAAGAATTGCAAACACATGATTTGCCTTCTCCTGTTTTAGTATCTTCAAATGTTCCTAATCCGCAACCCGTAGTGGTCCACCACGATATTCACCATCATGAAGAAGTGGAAGAAAGCCTGAATATCATGGATAAGGAAAAAGAACTGATCATAAAGGCGCTGAAAAAACACAGGGGTAAAAGAAAGGATGCCGCCCTTGACCTTGGCATCAGCGAAAGAACGCTTTACCGCAAATTAAAGGAATACGACATCGATCAATAATGAACAAAACCATAATTACATCGCTTCTGCTGTTGATTATTTCCTCCATGTTCATTGGAACCGGAACGGGTTGCAAAATTTATAGTTTTAATGATGTGGGCACCATTCCTGACAGTGTTAAAACCGTCCGGATCAACTTTATAGAAAACCGGGCACCCTATGTTAATCCCCAATTAAGTCCGGCACTTACCGATCGTATTAAACAAAGAATAACCAGCCAAACGCGGCTTAGTAACACTTCCAGTGACAATGCTCATTGGGATATTGGCGGAACCATTACCGATTACTCCGTTATTACCACAGGTGTATCTGCAGCCGGAGGAAGGCAGCAGGAAACCATTAACAGGCTTACCGTTTCTGTTCGGATCACCATATTCAAGCAGCTTGAAAATAAAACGGAAGAATTTGATGTGAGTCGCAGCTTCGACTTTAGTGCCAACCAATCGCTTCAAACGGCAGAAGCCAATCTACTCGACGACATGATTCGCAACCTCACCGACGAAATTTTCAACCGCATATTTTCCAATTGGTAGTAAATTGCCGCCATGGGCAAAAGAATTCATACGCTGGCTCAGCATTTATTAGGGAAAGATTCTGTGGATCAATGCAGTCTTGAAGAAATTAGCGATTACGCAAATAAATATCCTTTTGTTGCCGCTGCCCAATTCCTGTTGCTGGAAAAATATAAAGGCGATGAACCGGCCTTCCTGGCTCAAAAGCAAAAAGCCATTTTATATTACCACGACCCGCTTAGCTTCCAGGAAATGATTCATCCCGAGAGGTTTATCACGGAGTTAGAAGAAGTAAAGGAAGCTAACCCTGTTACACCCCCGGAAGATTTGGGAACCATCCCGGTTCAGGAGAAGAAAGAGAAGGAGAAAGAGAAAGAGAAAGAGGAAGAGGAAGATCAGGATGTAAAGCCACTTGCGTATATTCCGGCAACTACTTCAGTTTCGCTGGAATCGGTGGCCAAAGACTTTCGTTCAGAGGCTGCGCCGGCTAAGGAAAATGAAACCGCCCCTTCATTTGAACCTTTTCATACGGTAGATTATTTTGCTTCTCAGGGCATAAAACTTTCCCAGGAAGATTTTTCAAAAGATAAATTCGGAAAGCAACTAAAGAGTTTTACCGAATGGCTGAAGACCATGAAAAGAATTCCGGCACCTGAAGGACCTCCGCCCGAAGTTGCTGAAACCAGGGTTACCAACCTTGCCGAAGATTCTATTCAGCAGGAAGATGTTTATACCGAAGCCATGGCAGAAGTCTGGATTAAACAGGGAAATAAGTCGAAAGCCATAGAAGTTTATAACAAATTAAGTTTGATAAATCCCTCTAAAAAGACTTATTTTGCTGCTCAAATTGAAAATTTAAAGCGTTCCTAAATGTCCCTCTTATTTTTTATACTGATCATACTGGCCTGTGTAGTGTTAAGCCTTATTGTTTTAGTTCAAAACCCTAAAGGGGGTGGACTGGCCGGAAGTCTCAGCGGCATCAGTAACCAGTTTATGGGCGTAAAACAAACCACCGATGTTCTGGAAAAAGGAACATGGTTATTTGCAGCTATCATTGGTGTTCTTTGCCTGCTTTCAACTATTTTTATTTCGGGTGGAACTACCAGTGTTGACAGGATTGATAATGTTACCAATGGACCATTGCCTGGTTCAGCTCCTGCCCAACAACCACAGTCAAATCCTAACAACGGAACTTTTCCCGGTGCGCAGCCAACACCAAACACACCTTAATAAAGAAATCTTTATAAAACAAACCCTGTCCGCAAGACAGGGTTTTTTGTTAATTTGAACCCCTATGAAAAAGATCCTTCTTGCTGTTTTTCTATTGATTTTGATTATCGGAGCTATTGGTGCATGGATGGTATTTGGGCCTGCTACAGGGTTTTCGGCGGATAAGGAAGTGCTTTATATCAGGACTGATGCTGCCACTAAAAAAGCTGTATTGGATTCTCTTAGGCAAAATAAGATCATTGGAAATGATTTCGCATTTAACCAGCTGGCAAATCGAGTAGATTACTGGAACAATATTAAACCGGGCAGGTATGAAATTGATAAAGGCACCAGTGCATTGAATATTGTAAGGATGCTTAAAAATGGAAGGCAGTCGCCACTTAATTTAACTATTACCAAGATCCGCACAAAAGAAGACCTGGCCAGGATAACAGGGAACAAATTCGAATTTGATTCTTTGGCCATGATCAGGTTTTTGTACAGTAACGATTCACTTGAAAAATACAACCGCGATACAACGCTTGCCATGACCTTGGTACTGCCCGATACCTACACTTATTACTGGACCAGTTCTCCTGCTTCAGTTTTAAAAAAATTGTTTGATGAATCGGAAAAATTCTGGACAGATGAAAGAAAAGCAAAGGCTGAAAAACTTGGACTCACGCCTGCATCTGCTTACATCGTGGCGTCCATTGTAGAAGAAGAAACCAACCATGGCCCGGAAAAATCCACCATTGCAAGTGTATATATTAACCGGGTAAGAAAAGGAATTCCTTTGCAGGCAGATCCAACCGTAAAGTTTGCATTACGTGATTTTAGTCTTACCAGGATTTATCAAAAACATACAAAATTTCCTTCTCCCTATAATACTTATTATACCAAAGGCCTCCCTCCCGGACCCATCTGCACGCCTTCCAAAAAAACGATAGATGCGGTGTTGAATGCACCGGAAACGGAATATATATTCTTTGTGGCCAGTCCAAAATTTGATGGTACGCATGACTTCAGCGTTAGTTATGAAGAGCATCTTCAGAAAGCCCGGCTTTACCAGCAGGAATTAGACAGGCGTCAGATTCGTTAATAGAAGTTTGCAGGGATTTCCCTCAATACTTCCACGATGTAAACCCCATTAACCTATTTAACACATAAATGGCGCTGAGCCATTTTGAATGGCAACCATAAATCCTGGATTTTATCGAAATTTGAAAAAAATACGCATGAAAAAGATCTTTTTACCGGCACTGACCGTTTTTACCCTTCTTTCCTTTACCACAATGAACGACCTTCCTATTGGTTCGAAGCTTCCCAAAGCAACTGTAAAAATGATGGACATAAGTGGAAAAGAGATCAGTTTAAATGATGCAGTAAAGCAGAACGGGCTGCTGGTGATGTTCAGCTGCAATACCTGTCCTTATGTTGTAAAGAACCAGGATAGAACCAAAGAGATCAGCACTTATGCGATCAGGAACAATATTGGTGTAATACTCATTAATTCAAATGAAGGCACGCGTAAAGGAGATGATTCATTTGAAGCAATGAAAAAATATGCTAAAGACCAGGACTTCAAATGGTATTATACCGTTGATAAAAACTCAGAACTTGCCGATGCTTTTGGCGCCAACCGCACGCCCGAAAATTTCTTATTTAATAAGGAAGGAATTCTTGTTTACCATGGTGCTATAGATGATAATCCCGGCGATGCTTCTTCTGTAAAAAGAAACCACCTTAAAGAAGCTATTAATGAAATGGTTGCCGGCAAAGATGTTAGTGTAAATACTACAAGGTCGGTGGGATGTACGATTAAGAGAGTAAAATAGTTTGGGCGTTTAGGCGTTTAGTTGTTGAGGCATTCAGGAGGATTTCCAGGAAGATTTCAGTGATTATTGTAATAGTTGTAAATAGCTAAACGACTAAACAACTAAATAACTAAACAACTAAACATCTAAACATCTAAACAACTAAACATCTAAACGACTAAACCTCTAAACCTACCTCCAAACATTTCCCCTATTTTTCCAACATCGCCCCTATCTCCCTCTCCAGTTCATCTTTCGAGAGCTGCTCTTCCAGGAATTTCCTGTAACCGGTTTTATTATTGAGAAATAAAGTGGCGGGGATGGAACCCGACCAGGAAGGATCTACTGCGGGACAAAAAACATCTGCATCAGTTTCATCCAAAAAAACGATAGGTGCTGTGATCTTATGTTTCTTAGCAAACTGGCGGATCTTGCCGGGATAATGATCCATCATATCCAAACTCACCAGAATCAGCCTTACACCTTCCGATTCATACTTCTTTGCCATTTCCTGGAAATCGGGAAGTTCTTCAATACAGGGTTTGCACCAGGTAGCCCAGAAATTAATAATGGTAGGCTGCTGAATACCGGCAATGGAATCTTTTATGGTCTGCAAATTCCACCGTGGAATATCCTGGGCCGAAGCCACGTTCAATAGCAGCATTGAAAAAACAAGTAAAAAGAATCTATTTATTGTCTTCATATAATCCCCATTTTTGACTGAGTTCCTGGTAGATGGCAGATTGTGACTGTGAGGTTGCATAATGCCCTGCAGCCTTTTTCTGGCGAAATGCTTCATAAACACTCACTGCACAGGCTACACTTATATTCAGCGATTGAATCATGCCTACCTGCGGAATTATAAAATTACCATCAGCCATTTCTCTAATCTCCTCACTTACTCCGGAGTGTTCATTTCCAAAAACCAGCGCTGTTGGCTTTACCAGGTCCAGCTCATATAAACTTACTGCATCTCCCGAAAGATGCGTTGTTAAAATCTGCGCGTATTGCTGCTTTAATTCCCGGAAACATGTGTCAGCATTATCGAATTGATGAATGGTAAGCCATTTAGCTGCACTGCTGCTGCTTCTTTCACCCCATTTTTTATGCCTGGGGATCTTTGTATTCAGCACATATATTTCCTGAATGCCTACCGCGTCGCAACTGCGCATAACTGCCGAAATATTATGAGGATCAAATACATTTTCCAGCACCACGGTAAGGTTGTCCTGCCTTTTAGCTATGACGGCTTCAATTCTCTGGCGACGCTCGTTGGTCATTTTAGTAATAAGTGGGTTTAATTTTAGGCGCCTGCCTGCAGGTAGGCAGTTTTAGTCGTTTAGGGAAGAAAGTTTTTTTCACCACAATTACCAGTTATGCTGGTGTTCTTTGTTCACACTATACTGCTCAATAATATCGCCTTCTTTCCATCTCGGGCTGTACTTTACAAAAAACGAAAGCCAGACCGTACGTGATATGCGCATTAGTGGCGGTTGCAGCAATACCAGTAAAAAGGCATTCGCAGCTATCCACCAGAAGAAGCGACTGTCACTCAAAGAAAATCCAATGATCAGCCACCACAAAATAAAACTAATGGCAGAAATAAGAACTGCTAAAGCATAACTGATCATATTTGTTCCATAATAAAAGCCGGGCTCCATATCCAGGGGCTGCCCGCAAACCGGGCATTCCTCGTTCATTTTCATGGTAGATCTTAGCCTATAGGGATTCTTTTCAACGAACATATCTCCCCGCCTGCATCGCGTACATTTGGAAAGCAAAACACTTAAAACAAGGTTAGGTTTTATATCATTATCCTGTGCGCACATAATATTGAATTGGCATTGAAAGAAAATCAAATCCAACAACTTCCCAGCAGCATCTTTCAATGGTTGCAAATTTACCATATTGAAGGAGGAGGGACAAAGCTTATATGCAATAACGAATATTAGCGGGTTTTTTTAACAATACAAGGTCAGTGTACTTGTTAAAAAGAGATTATATGAGGGAAATCATTTAATCAACAGTCCAGTGAAATTCATCCTTAATTAAAGGAAGTTCCTTCCAGTTTAATTCTTTCCCGGTAATTGTATCATACAAATCAGCACGTTTAAAAACCAACCGAAGCATAGCCTGGACGGCATCATAAGAATAAGAAATAATGCTGCTGTTTGAATTATAATCAGTAAGTATTAAATGATTTTCGGTAGCCATATCAAGTTTGTAATCCTGCATCTTTCCCGAACCATCGCTTAGAATAAAATAACCATCGCGATGAATGAAAAAACGCTTTATCTGGGAGCTTTTGGAAGTTACGTTGTCCATCACTTCGTAAGCCCCATGCAACAAAGGTCGGGCAGCACTATCATCATTCCATTCACCTGACCTTAAAACAGGGAACAGTGCCTCCGTAAACCATACACCTGTAACAAGAAAAGAAATCAATATTTGCCTGCTGGTTGATTTATGTAATGAAGATTTAGGCGGATCTATGAATGATCGGCTGAATCTGTTCTCAGGAATGTTGCAGAAGTCAGCAGAATGTTTCAATTCGGCCAATCTGCGGAAATTAAGTTTAAGAACCCCAATGAGATCGACTGATTTTTTTTGCTAACATATTAATAAAAGTTACCTTAAGTAAAAATTTATCATTTCTCCCAAAAAATCAAAATTAAATCCAAGCTAAAATGAGACAGGTCTTACTTATCATTTGCAGTCTGATGATTACTGGAATTTGCATGGGGCAAAAAACCAAAACAGACAGCAATTGCGGCTGTTCTTATCAACCTTTATGTAATTATGATATTACCAGGTCTTATGGCGGAAAAATATATAAAGGAATTCGAAATGATGACGAATCGGTAACATACTACAATTGCGAAAATGGTATCATCACCAAAAAATGGTCAATTTCACGATACCATGATTTTCATGATGAATATTACACTTATCATTTTACCAGAATTCTTTTAAAGGAGAACGAAAAACCCGGAGTGCCCTGGGTAGAAAATGCTATGGATGGAAGAGTTTACAAAAGATTTATAACTGCTAAAAATGTAGAATTTACAATGGGTGACAAGGTATATAAGAATGTTATTGTTGTGAGGGAAATTGGTCAGGTAGCTTCGGATATAAGAAATGGAGAAAAAGAAACCATACAAACAATTGCCGAATATGGAAATATATATTCCGATAAATATTATTCCAGTGTTTCAAGATTATTTGTTTACGATAATTATTATGCAAAAGATGTAGGACCGATTACATCAATTGAAAAAACCGAAGAATATATCGACAGTCTTAAAAAAAAGTATTTGTCTGTGGCATCCAAAACTAATAGAAGTGAACCCGTAAAAGGAACCGCATCCGTTCCTGATGAATCATTATTGGATAAAATTATAGAAGAAGTAACCAGCCAATATAAAAAAATTGAAACAAGAATGATGAGCGAAGGTGAAAACAATGCAGCACTGGCAGGTCTCTGGTTCTGTAAAACCCCTGTGGAGAATCGAAGTACTAAGGAATCAAGTGCTCACCTGAGTTTTTTTCGATTCTCAGAAAATGGCTTGTTTAACTGGAAATATCATTTGTATTTTGAAAAACGTCCCCTCCTTGACAATAATGGTATATGGAAGATAATAGATGGGAAAGTACATATTTTATACCCGTTGAAAGACCATATTGAAAAATGGAAAATGGCCTACCTTGATAATAAAATAACTACAGTTCAGGAGGTTAAAGTAAGTCCGGATGAGACCTTTTCTTTTGATCTGTTAACCAAAGGAGGTCGCACAATCAGCTATTTTAATTTGAATCAAAAAGACAGGGATTTTGGTTTATATTTTGAAAAAATATCTGAAAGTGATTATAAAAAGATCTGGTGAAAATAAAATACCGAAGGCCCTGGTTAAGATATTATACAATGAATACTTATTTTCTCATTTTTTCTTTGTTCATATATTCTATCAGCTTTTCCCAACCAAATAAATTTGAATGTCCATGTGGCGAAATTGGATTGAACGCTGTTTGGGCTGACAGTAATAAGATTTCCTGCTACCTCATTCCTGTTTCACGAGATGCAACAGATCCATCTAAAGGCAATTTCAACCTGGCAGTATTAAAGGCAGATGCACTGCACAACACCAATGAACAGCCCTTATTATATCTCCACGGCGGTCCTGGAATTGCAACCCTTGAAAATGTGCCGCGATACCTGGAATCAAAAACCTGGATCGACATCCGAAAAGACAGGCCTGTTATTTTCTTTGATTACAGGGGTACAGGATTTTCTGAACCTGCATTATGTCCCGGCCTTATGGATTCCCTTGCAATGGCAACAACCAGGAATCTATCGCCCCAAGAAATGCAATCCTACAAAATTAAATTGTTTGGAAAATGCCGAATCAACCACCTGGCAGATGGAATTGATATAGCCACCTTCAGTTCCCTCCAGTCAGCTGAAGACGCTGAAATGATCAGGCAAAAACTTGAAATTGATCAATGGAATGTTTATGGTGTATCTCATGGAACTACTGTTGCCCTTAACCTGCTGCGCAACCATGGTAATCATGTTCGCGCAATGATCCTTGATTCACCATTTCCTCCTAACGCTCCTTGGCCTGACTTTGTAAGGCCTTTTGCACTTAGTTTTAAGGTTCTTGAAGAAAAAATTGAGGAAGACAAAAATGCATCTTCGTCTTTTCCTTCTGTTAAAATCGATTTTGTAAAAGCAGTAAACAGGTTGAATAAAAATCCATTTAAAATAACAATAAATGAAAAAGGCGATGTGTATCCATTTACAGGGAATGATTTTGCCTGGAGCATCTGGAGAGCATTATTAAAACCAGCTGCCATTCCATTTGTGCCGCTAGCTTTGAAAGAAGTGGCGAATGGCAACGATTCCATTCTCTTCACATGGGTTAGTTCCTTTAGTGACCCAAACAGTTTTGGAAAGTTCTCAGAGTTTCAAAGCAAGGCAATACTTTGCTATGAAGGAAAACCTAAAAATGAAACTGATACCAAAGCCTCTTTGCTTAAAGAGTACCCCGATTTTGCAGCTTTCAACATAGATTTTGAAGATGAACTTTGTGCAGTATGGCAACCTGCCACGGCCGGCAAACAAATATTTGAACCTGTAATAAGCGATGTACCGGTTTTAATTTTATCAGGTGAGTATGATCCTGTTTGTCCGCCGCTCTTTGGCGAGATCACAGCCAGGACCCTTTCGAATTCAACCTTTATCAATTATCCAACTGCTTCTCATGCCGTTATACATACCAATGATTGCAGCAGAAGAATTGCTTATTCATTTTTATCAGAACCTGGAAAAAAGCTAGTACGCACATGCGTTGAAACCCAGCCTGGAATTCAATTTATAACGCAAGATTTATTAAAAGCAATTGCAGAATTAAATAAGCCCGAAAAAAAATGATATATCAGTGAACCATGTTAAGTGAATGCTCGGCAGCCGAAATTAAAGACATCACTACCAGGTAATTTTCATGCTTGACAGCATTTTTTGATTCCAGCTTTTGAGTGAGTATCTGCAATCTTTCCATTAAATCTTTTTTGGCAACAAGGCCTGAAAAAACAATTGGCTTATGAATCTCGAAATTATCCTTAAGAAAATCGGTGATCGGAACCTCAAGGATGTTAGACAGATCCTTTAAATGATGAACCGTTAGCTGGGTTATGTTGTTTTCAATTTTACTATATGCGTTCTGAGATATTCCCATCTTGCCAGCAACGTATTTCTGGGAATAATTCTTCATTTCCCTGTAATGCTTGATAATATGACCGGGCATTTTTTTATTGAAAATAATGCATCCTGGACTGATTTCGCAGATTGCCTTTTATTAAAAAAATCTAAACAAATATCATTTTTAATAGCCTGTAGCTATAATTCATAGCTAAAATGATATTCCCCTGTTTTATTAATTTTCTACCAGACATCTTTGCCGCGTTGTGAAAAAATGCCTTGCCATATTAATGATAATCCTTGTAGGCTTTTCCTCATTCTCAGGAAAATTCAATGGAGCACAGAATATGCTCACTAAGATTGAAACTGCTGAGGGAAAAAAGGAAATGCAGGAAGCAATTAAAGAACTTAAATCGGTTTATCTGAATTCCTGCGGGACATCATTTTTCCACTCGTCAAAGCTCTCCTTTTGCAAAGGGACGCAACATCTGTTTTATAACTCCCCCGTGATAGAAAAACCTACTCCACCTCCCAACCTTGCTGTTTAATCCTGAAAAAACAATTTTCATTTTAAACAGCTAAAATTATGACAGTTAATCAAAAGCCTGCCACCAGGTTCTGGAATCTTGTGCGCGAGGAACGATCTGATATATCGGCAATTTATTTTTTCGCCATCCTGGGTGGGTTGATCCAGCTTTCCCTCCCCGTTGGCATACAGGCAATTATAGGTTATGTACTGGGAGGCACACTATCTGCTTCCCTGGTGGTTCTGATCTCAATATTGGTACTTGCTGTGTTAAGTGCAGGATTTGTGCAAATTGCCCAGATGAAAGTTATTGAACGCATTCAGCAAAGAATTTTTGTGAAATATTCATATGCCTTTGCCGACCGTATACCAAAGCTCGATCTTAAAAAGATTGATTCGTTTTACCTGCCGGAGCTTGTAAACAGGTTCTTTGATACGACCTCTCTTCAAAAAAGTCTTTCTAAAATTTTATTGGAAATACCTGCAGCAATGATACAGGTGGTGTTTGGCCTGCTGCTCCTTTCATTCTATCATCCCTTCTTTATTTCATTTGGAATTTTACTGCTTTTGCTTCTTTGGCTGATTTTATATTATACCGGCAACAAAGGCATGCAAAGTTCACTTGAAGAAAGCAGGCATAAATACAGCGTGGCAGGGTGGCTGGAAGAACTGGCCAGGATGGTAAAAGCATTTAAAGCAACTGCAGATTCCGGGCTGCACTTGAAAAAAACCAATGAAAAAACCATCAGTTACCTGGAAGCAAGAACAGCACATTTTAAAGTGTTGTTGCTTCAATACAAAACACTGATTTTTTTTAAGGTTGCCATAACGGCTGCCATGCTGATTTTAGGCGTATCTCTTTTACTAAGCCAGGAAATAAATATCGGGCAGTTTTCCATAATAAATGCAATTGAGAAAACCATTATAAATCTTGATGAAGTGTATGACATACAAACAGCTATTGAAAAATTAAGTAAGCTCACTGAAAAACCTGTTGAACATTCAGGCAGCTATATTTTAACTGCAGGTGATGGAGGACTTGAAATTCGGGCACGCAAATTATCGTTTCAATATAACAGCAACTCACTTATTCTACATGATCTTTCATTTTCAATACAGCCCGGGCAAAAAGTTGCGCTTTCCGGTGATGACGGAGCTGGCAAATCCACCTTATTAAGAATACTTCTTGGTATTTATAATGATTATTCCGGAACACTAACCATAAATGGTATTCCCCTGGGAAATTTTAATATTGAATCGCTTCGAAAGGAAACAGGAATATTTTTCCCCCAGGAAAATATCTTCCATGGAACATTATGGGAAAATATTACAATGGGAAGAGAGAACATAGATCACGGCTATGTAAATAAACTGGCCTCGCAAATTGGACTTCACCATTTTCTTTCATCACAGCCTTTTGGTTATGATACTGAATTAGATCCAACAGGAAAGCGCTTACCCAGGAACGTTATTCAGAAAATACTTTTAATGCGGGCACTCGCACATAAGCCAAGGCTCATTATAATGGAAGAACCCTGGCAGGGCGTTGAACAACAGTATGCCAGAAACATTCAAAACTTGTTGTTGCAGATGGACCATGCTACCATAATTATTGCAACAAATGATTCCACTTACCTGGCTGGTTCGCACCAGGTTATTCATCTTTAAAAAATCAAAGATCATGCATAATAAAATATTTTCTGCTTTTACTCATGTTTACCGCCAGCAGGAAAACAACAGGATTAAAACATGGATCCTGGCAGTGTTTGCATTTAGCATTATTTGCAGCTTTCTGCCCTGGACTCAGAATATCAGGGCTACAGGAACCGTAACCGCTTTAAAGCAGGAACAAAGGCCTCAGCAAATCAATACAGTTATAGATGGGCGCATTGAAAAATGGTTCGTTAAAGAAGGTGATTATGTAAAAAAAGGTGATACGATCCTTCAGCTTTCAGAAATAAATACAAGTTATCTTGATCCTGGATTGCTGGAACGTACAGCCGACCAGATAGATGCTAAAAAATCTGCACTTAGGTCGTACGAGAATAAGATCTCTGCCAACGCCTCCCAAATATCAGCGCTGAAATCTGCACTGAATGCAAAACTTGACCAGCTTACAAATAAATACCGCCAGGCAGAAATAAACTTGCAGTCAGACAGCATGGAAGTAGTAACCGCTCTAAACGAGTGGAAAATTGCAGAACATCAATTTAAAAGACAGCGTGCATTACATGATAGTGGACTTGTTTCCTTAACCCAGTTAGAGATCAGGAACCAGGCATACCAGTCGGCATTAAATAATAAGATCAGCGCTGAAAACAAATTGCTCGCAACGAAGCAGGAATTAAATATCATTCGAATTGAAAGAAGTGCTTTGGAGCAGGAATACAGTGAAAAAGTTTCGAAAGCAGAAAGCGAAAGGTTTGGATCGCTGTCTTCTCTGGCAGATGGCCAGGGTGAAATTGCAAAATTACAAAACCAGTATACTTCTTAATCAATCAGGAATGGTATGTATTATATCATTGCTCCGCAAAGCGGACAAATTATTCAGGCAGGAAATTCAGGTATTGGTGAAATAGTAAAAGAGGGGCAAATGCTGGTTCATATTGTACCAGATGAAGTTGAGTACGCGGTTGAATTATATGTGCGGCCTGTGGACCTGCCCCTGGTTTCGCCCGGACAAAAAGTGAGATTTCAATTTGATGGCTACCCTGCTATAGTATTCAGTGGATGGCCGGAAGCTTCATATGGAACATTCCAGGGACTGGTAAGTGCGGTAGAAAACGATCTAAGCACCAACGGGAAATTTAAACTGATTGTAAAAGAAGATAAATCTTACAGGGACTGGCCGCAAGAATTAAGAATGGGTACAGGAGCAAATGGAATTGCCTTGCTTAAAAATGTTCCGGTGTGGTATGAATTGTGGCGCAATATCAATTCTTTTCCTCCCGATTATTACAAACCGGGAACTAAGGAGGGTTTAAAATGAAACTTCTACTTATAATTCTTTCATTTTTCATTCAACTGAGTCTTCAGGCACAGAAGATATTTTCAGAAAACGACCTGATTGCGGTAGTAAAAAAATATCACCCCATTGCGAGGCAGGCATTATTGGATGTTGAAATAGCCGAAGCCCAAATTCTGGTGCGTCGGGGATTGTTTGATCCACGTGCAAGCTATGGGAACAGTCGAAAAAATTTTGATGGCACCGAATACTACAACCAACAAAGCACTGAATTGAAAATACCTGTATGGTACGGAATTGAACTCCATGCAGGAACGGAAAACCTGGGAGGCAGCAGGCTTAATCCCGAAGAAACCAGCGGCACTATTAACTATGTGGGCGTATCAATTCCTGTATTGAACTTTACAGACCTCAGGCGTGCTACGCTACAACAGGCAAAACTATATAAGCGGCAGGAAGAATTTGCTGCCCGCTCAACACTTAACACCCTGGTAGCAGATGCATTAACAGCTTACCTGAAATGGTGGGAAAAATTTGAAGTATATAAAACAGTGCAGTCATCCCTCCAAAATGCACAGCTAAGATTGCGCATGGTAAAAACCTTATACGAGTTAGGAGAAAGGCCTGCTATTGATACCTTAGAAACAGTCACACAGGTTTTATACCTGGAGCAGTTAGAGACAGAGTCAAAAATGTTGCTGCAACAAAGCCGCCTTGAACTTTCCATTCACTTATGGGAGGAAGAAAACCGGCCATATATTTTACCGGAAGATGCAGTACCTCAAAAATTTGAAAATTACCAACCCCCTGGTTTGGATTCTCTGTTTCTAATTGCCCGGCAGCATCCTATAGTTAAAGAATTAAGTGTAAAACGGGAAGAGCTGAAGTTGGAAAAGAAAATACAATTTCAATCTTTACTGCCCGATGTTTCTTTGAAGTATAATAATATATCGAGAAATTTTTCAAATGTGTTTCATAGTCCATTTTTTGAAAATAATTACCAGTTTGGATTCCAGATTTCTGTTCCACTAAGGTTATCGGAAGGACGCGGAAAATTCAGAATTGCAAGGTTGAAAATTGAAAAGATAAAACTTGACCAGGAATATGAGCAGGTTCGCATTCAAAACAGCATCTCCCAATATTATAATGAATGGCAACAAACCAATATTCAATTTCAACAGCAAGTTGAATTGGTAAAAAACTACCTGGCATTACAAAAAGGGGAAGAAACCAGGTTTAAAAATGGAGAAAGTTCCATTTTCATGATCAATTCCCGAGAAGCAAAACTTATTGAAGGCCGGCAAAAGCAGCTAAGCTTTGCTTCTAAAACAAGGCAGGCTCAAATTAAGTTGATGTGGGCGGCAGGGATGTTTGGTGAATTTTGATAATAACTGATTAAGTGTTCAGGCCTGGGATTAACTATTCACAGCCGCTGTCTTTAATATTTTGCCGATTGATGCCACGAAGAAGCAAAGTCTATTGCCACAAAGGCGCCAAGACACGAAGACTTCGTTTTTACTCTGCGCCATCTGCGCGGGTGAATGCCTGCATAAACTAATGTATGTTTCAATCTGCGCATTCTGCGGGAAATTACCATCAAAATAAAAAACTCCTTATAGCTAATGTTAACCAAATGTTTGAAACCGAAATGTGTTTAAACCCAAATATTCCTAAATTTGCACCCCATTCAGGATTAAATTACTGAAGGATTCGGGTGGTGGCGCAGCCCGGTAGCGTACTTGCATGGGGTGCAAGGGGTCGCTGGTTCGAATCCAGTCCACCCGAC
>JAEZCV010000179.1 GCA_023429985.1 Bacteroidota bacterium
TTGTATTGCCACTTCTTTACCCCCGCTTGTTAATGAAGAAAACAATATTTCAATTAGCCCTAATCCAGCCCGCACAACTGCAGTGGTGAAGGTTAAAACGCAAAATGCTATCAATGACCTTGAAATTGTAATCAGTAATATTTCCGGGCAGGTGGTGAAGAGAATTAATACTAACAAAGGACCTGGAGAAACATCATTTGAAATTTCATTAGTGAATCTTGCAGCAGGCACTTATTATATTTCTGTTTTTGAAGGCCAAAAAAGAATTGGAGTGAAGGAGATGGTAAAGTGGTGAATGGTGAGTGGTGAGTATTAAATGATAAATCATCCATAACCTCCAACCTAATCCTAAACCCTAAACCCTAAACGCTAAACTTCTTTAATTTCTCCTGAACAAAGCCCCAAACAAACTATCTGCTCTTTTGTTGTAACCAATTAAATAGTTTGATTCAACTAAGGTGAGATCGGAATTTTTTAAAAGGTAACCAACAACGTCTTCGTTCTCAGCCTGGAAAACCGAACAGGTTATGTAAAGTAAAAACCCACCGTTATTCACCTGCCTGGCAACATTCAATGCAATCTTCTTTTGCAGTGAAGTGTAATATAGTATTTGTTCCTCCCTGAAAAACGACAGTTGTTCGGGTGTTCTCCCCCATGTACCGGAACCCGAGCAGGGTGCATCGCAAATAACAAGGTCATATTTTTTATTGTGATGAAATGCATCAGAGGCAACATCTGCAACAAAAGATTTGTAATGCGTTATGCCCGCCTCCGCAAATCTTTTTTTAAGGTTTGCGATAATTGTGTCGCGTATATCCGAAACTGTTAGTTCGATGTTTGGAAATAGATCTTTCGATAAAATGGATTTTCCACCACTGGCTGCACAGCAATCCCAAACAGAAAATTTTTGATCAGCCGGCATTCGGCCCTTTAATAATGCAATGGTGTTTTGAGAATTAAGATCCTGGATCACAGCGTCCCGATTGAGTTGCAGAATACGCTCCACTCTTATACCACCTTCCATGGCCAGGCAATCGTTCCGGGTTTCATCAAACTCAATGCCATGGTCTGTTAACTGGTGTTTCACAATGCCAGATTTACCAGGTCTTAATCGAAGGAACATCAGCGGCTGCACAATGTGGGAAAGTGAAAATGCCTGTGAATCCATTTCTGGACTAAGAAGTTTGGGTAAGGGAAAAATGTTTATTATTTCATCTTCCGCATGCAACAGCTTTAGTTTTTCCGGCAGTGATCTGTTAATATATGCCTCCCTACCGGGTTTTATTTCTGCTATAAAAGACGAATCATTAGCTGTAAGAAAATATCCTGTAATAATTTTTTCCTGGATGGTTAGATCTGCAAATGATTTTCCAAGCCTGAAGTATCCGAAACAAAGCTGTTGAATGTTGCGCCTGTCGCTGGATCCGAATTTTTTATTTTGTTTAAAATAATTTTTCAGCCAGGCTGAAAAAGGAATGGTGCCTTCGTAGGCACCAATAATTTTTTCTGCTGAATATAAATGAGACCAGTTTCTTGACATAAGCTATTCGTAATACATAATCAGTTTCTGCTGGTAGCCCGGCGGAATAGGAGTAACAGAAACAGAGATCTCGGTGGGCCTGTCAAAAGAATTGAATACCTCATTACTATAAGTAAGTGTGCTTGTTCCATTAGGAGTATCCATTACCACCTGTGCCCCATGGTTTACAGAAGCCGAGGAGGCATCGAAAACGATGAACGATTCTTCGCCAAGCGTGACCATAGATTTATGGTTACTGTAACTTAATGTGGAAGTTCCGGAAGGCTCGTAAGCCATTCCATTAAATTCGAATTTGTTTATCTTGATGCAATTGCCGTTACCATCCCATTCATAAGTTTCTTTTCGGGAAGGGTCCATGCTTCCCCAAAAATCAACAAAAATCTCTTTGGAAATAACCTGGCCATTACCGTTATACTCAAAAATACTGCTGTCTTTAATTTCACCAAGGAAAGAATACTGGGTACCAGTAACATAAGACAAATGATTTGTGCCTGGCTGGTAATAAACCTTAAACCGGGCGGAGTCCATTATAGTTCCCTGCAGGGCAGTAGAAGAAATAACTTCAAGGATCTTATTATCGGCAGAGCGAATGAACTGGTGGGTAGCCTTTGTAGGAAAACCATTTACCACCCCATTGGTAGTATACTCGATCAAACGGTTAGCAGCATTCCACTTCAAACCCAATACATTGGTATCATTAGAATTAAGCGTGATCTGCAAAGCTTTAACCAGCAAATTGCCATTCTGATTTCCCACCGGATCATTATCCTGCGGCAGGTCGAAGCTAATTTCTTTCTGGCATGAAAACAGAAACATCACCAGTCCTGTTAAAGCAATTAATTTTGATTTCATTCGGTAAAATAAAAATATCTGTTTATTCTGCAAAACATTAACCTTATACGCAGGATCTTATAATTCCAATAAAGCCTTTACCGGATCTTTTCCGAATAACAACAATTCAGGATTCTCCAGCAACTCTTTCACCCTTACAAGGAAAGAAACCGATTCTCTTCCGTCAATGATCCTGTGGTCATAACTTAAAGCCAGGTACATCATGGGTTTTGCAACGATCTGGCCGTCGATTACAACTGGTCTTTCCTGGATCTTGTGCATGCCAAGAATAGCTGATTGCGGAATATTGATGATGGGTGTTGACATCAGCGAACCGAAAACTCCACCATTTGTGATGGTAAATGTTCCGCCCTGCATTTCCTCCATCGTTAATTTATTTTCTCTTGCTTTTGTTGCAAGTTCTACAACCTTTTTTTCTATTTCAGCCATGCTTAAACTTTCGGCATTCCTTATAACAGGAACCACTAAACCCTTGGGAGCGGAAACAGCAATTGAAATATCTACATAATCATGAAAAACAATTGAATCGCCATCTATATATGCATTTACCGAAGGCCATTCCTGCAAAGCATAGCAACATGCTTTTGCAAAAAAGCTCATGAAGCCCAGGTTCACTGCATGCTTTTCTTTGAACTTATCTTTATTGGCAGAACGTATTGCCATGATGCGGCTCATATCTACTTCATTAAAAGTAGTGAGCATGGCGGTTGTGTTCTTTGCTTCCACCAACCTGCGACTTACCGTACGACGAAGATTACTCATCCTCTCCTTCCTGTCTTCCCTGGAAAATGCATTTTTACCTGGTCTTCTTCCCGGGTTTTCCAAAGCACTTAAAACATCATCCTTTAAAATTTTTCCATTATAACCGGAAGGCTGTATGTTTTTAGGATCAACTTTTTTATCTGCAATGATGGCAGAAGCAACAGGCGTTGCTTTTACATCGGCTGGAGCAGGTTTATCAGCTTTTACTTCCGGCTGAGAGGCTTTTGATTTTTCTTCCGGCTTTGATTCGGTTTTAGGAGCTTCTTTTTCAGGTGCTGCACCTTCCGGTTTGGCTGCAGTTTCATCGATCTGCGCCAGCGTATCACCAATATTTAAAGTATCACCTTCTTTACCAACTGTTTTAAGAACACCTGCCTTCTCGGCATTCACTTCGAAAGTAGCTTTTTCACTTTCCAGTTCAGCTATCACTTCATCGCGATCAACGTAATCACCATCATTCTTTAACCATTTCACCAATGTTACTTCGCTGATAGATTCACCAACCGTTGGAACTTTAATATCGATCATGATTCTTTATTTCGTTTAAGCTTCTTAAGTTAAAGATTTAAATAGTGAACGCGGTATCAACAATTTCCGCCTGCTCCTGCGCATGCACTTTGCTGTACCCGGTTGCCGTAGCCGCTGTGGGCTGCCTGCTGATCATTCCGAAATTTATATCCGTCAGATTCATTTTTAAAAAAGATGCAGCACCCATATTCAATGGTTCTTCCTGAACCCAGAACCAGGATGCCTTACTGTATTTTGAATGCAGATCTTTCAGCTGCTTATAAGGCATAGGATAAATTTGTTCCAGCCTGATAACTGCTACATCTTTCCTGTTATCCTTCATTTGTTTTTCTGCCAGGTCAAAATAAACCTTGCCCGAACAAAACAACACCTTTTTTACTTGTAAAGGATCTTCAATAAAACCATCGTCAATAATCTCTTTGAAACCACCTGTAGTAAACTCTTTTATTGTTGAATAAGTACCTGAATGTCGAAGGTTGGCCTTTGGCGCAAAATTTACCAGGGGCTTCCTGAAAGGCCATGCCATTTGCCTGCGTAATGCATGGAAGAAATTGGCAGAAGTGGTGATATTGGTTACCACGATATTCAGTTCCGCGCAAAGGTCGAGAAACCTTTCCATTCTTGCGCTGCTGTGTTCAGGACCCTGGCCTTCATAACCATGAGGCAATAAAAGAACAACGCCGCTCATGCGTTGCCATTTGGTTTCGGAAGAAGATATGAACTGATCGATAATGATTTGGGCTCCATTCACGAAATCGCCAAACTGTGCTTCCCACAAAACCAATGCTTCGGGGTTAGCCATGGCATACCCATATTCAAAACCAAGAACGGCAAATTCACTTAACAGTGAATTATATATCTTGAATTGTGATTGTCCTTCTTTAATATGATTTAACCTGTTATGTTCCGCGTTACTGGATTCATCATAAATAACGGCATGACGGTGAGAAAAAGTTCCACGCTTTACATCCTGCCCGCTCATACGCACATCTTTACCTTCAACCAGTAAACTGGCATATGCCAGCAATTCTCCTGTTGCCCAGTCAATTTTTTCTTCCGACTGGAAAAGTTTCACCTTATCCTGGAGTATTTTTTCAACTTTTCTTAAAGGTTTAAATTCCGATGGCCATTTCATCAAACCATCAAATAACATTCTGAAATCCTGGTCACTCACCGAAGTAACCGGCGATTGCTGAAAATCTTCAAGGGTTGCTTTCCTGAAACTTTTCCAAACCAGCTCGGGTTGCTGGTAAGTATAGGGCAGTGGATTTTGTTTTACATCATCCAGCCTTTCCTGCAGATCGCTCCAGAATTTCTTTTCCATTTCCTTAGCAATACCCCGCGCTTCATCTTCTCCATTTTCAAGTAAATACTTAACGTATTCCTCCCTTGGATTGGCATGCTTATCAATAAGTGCATATAACTGGGGCTGGGTGAATTTTGGATCATCGCCCTCATTATGACCATGGCGCCTGTAACAAACCATGTCAATAAAAATATCCGCATTGAATTCCTGCCGGTAACGTGTTGCAATCTGTACGCATTTCACAACAGCTTCCGGATCATCGCCATTAACATGTAAAACAGGTGACTGAATGGCTGCTGCAACAGATGTACAGTAATCCGAGCTTCTTGCATCATCAAAATCTGTAGTAAAACCTATCTGGTTATTAATAACAAAATGAATGGTTCCTCCTGTATAGTAACCTTTAAGATTACTCATCTGCAATATCTCGTAAACAATTCCCTGGCCTGCAACCGAAGCATCGCCATGAATTAAAACAGGAAGAACGGAATCGAATTTTGAATTATATAAAATATCTGCTTTTGACCGGCAATAACCCAGAACAACAGGATTTACAGCTTCAAGATGTGAAGGATTTGGAGCAAGTTTCAGGTTAAGTTTTTTGCCATTGGCAGTAGTTACTTCACTGCTGTATCCCAGGTGGTATTTTACATCGCCACTTCCCATGGTTTGATCGGGTATGGCTGTTCCTTCAAATTCACTGAAAATATGCTCATAGGTTTTACCCATGATGTTGGCGAGCACATTCAGTCTGCCCCTGTGGGCCATTCCAATTACAGCTTCCTGAACACCATGATCGGCAGCGGTGGTGAGAATTGCATCTAGTGCTGCAATGGTGGTTTCGCCGCCTTCCAGTGAAAATCTTTTCTGACCTATATATTTAGTATGGAGGAATTTTTCGAAGATCACGCCCTGGTTGAGCTTTTCAAGTATTCGCTTTTTCTGCTCAAGCGCAAGAGGAGGATGTAAGATCGCCTCCACTTCTTTTTCAAGCCATTCTGTACGCTTCTTGTTCAAGATATATTTATACTCCACTCCAACCGATTTGCAGTAGACTGCATTCAGTCGTTCAATGATCTTTTCCAGAGGTGCATTATCCAGCCCTAAAACATGTCCGGCCGCAAAGTTCTTTTTGAGGTCCGATTCTTCAAGTCCAAAATTCTTATAATCCAGCCGTGCACCCCTGTCCTTCCTGGGTCGTATTGGGTTGGTTTGTGCCACCAAATGACCGACCTTGCGGTAGGCTCTAATGAGGTTATAAACCCCGAATTCCTTAGCCATTTGAGAGGCCGACGCGCCAGTTTCGCCCTGCGACAAGCCCACAGAAGGCGCAGCTCCATTCAGCCCGCCAGAATGGGCAAAATCGAAGCCTTCAAAAAACTTACGGTATTCAGGATCAACGTTTTCCGGGTTCTGAACAAAATCTTTATACAGGCTTTCTATATATGCCGGATGAGAATGTGTGATATAGGAAAAATCCTTCATGAAAGGAGATTTGATTTTTGGGTAGGCAAATATACCGTAGATAAGGATAGAACTTAAATTTTACCTTTGCATAGCCATAGGGTTGGTTTCGGGGCAATTTCTTAAAATGCCGGATTAATAGCGCTATTAACAAAAAACCTTGAGTTTAATGGATGGTTTTGAAGAAATCTTCCTACATTTGCCGTCCAAATTTAGAATTAATGGCTAATCATAAGGCAACTAAAAAAGATATGCGTCAGGCGGCTAAAAGACGCGACAGGAACAGGTACTATGGTAAAACCACCCGTAATGCCATCCGTGATCTTAGAGCAACATCTGAAAAAGCTGCCGCTGGTGAAAAAACAGTGAATGTTATTTCAATGATCGACAAACTCGCCAAGCGTGGAGTTATTCATAAAAACAAAGCAAGCAACTTAAAAAGTAAGCTGGCTAAAAGACTGAACACTTTAGCATAATTGTTTTTTTAGTCAATAGAAATATTTGATCCCGCTCCTGCGGGATTTTTTATTTTTAGCCTATGAGGAATCTTATTTTGCCCGCAATAATATTTGTTTTTTCATCTGCTTCAGCTCAAAAAATCCAAAACCTGGGAACGGTTTTTGAAAAATCAGGAGGTAAAAATACTGCCACCTATTTCGAAATTATCCGGTGGTGGAAAGATCTTGATCAATCATCTTCCATTGTAAAAATGAAAGAAATGGGACCTACCGACGCAGGATTTCCTTTACATCTTGTTTTGATCTCTCCCACCAAAGATTTTACAATCACTTCTTTAAAAAAGAAGAAAAAAAATATAGTTTTTGTATTGAATGGAATTCATCCTGGCGAACCCGATGGAATTGATGCCAGTATGATTCTTGCCCGTGAAATTGCAGAAGGAAAATACACGCTGGATACAAATATTGTATGGGCTTTAATTCCGGTTTACAATATTGGCGGTGCATTGAATCGCAGCGAAAATTACCGTGTTGACCAACAGGGTCCTCAAAGCAAAGGCTTTCGCGGTAATTCCCAAAACCTCGATCTCAACCGCGACTTTATAAAAATGGATTCAAAAGAGGCGGAAAGTTTTGCCAACATCTTTCATTTACTTGATCCCGATGTTTTTGTAGACAACCATGTAAGTAATGGTGCCGATTACCAGCATGTGATGACGTTGATTGCTTCGCAGCATAACCGGCTGGGTGGTGAAATGGGAAAATACATGGAGGAAATATTTGAACCGGCTTTATATCAGGCAATGGAAAAAAAAGGTTACAGCCTGGTACCTTATGTAAATCATTTTGGAGAAACACCTGAAAAAGGATGGAACCAGTTTTGGGACAGCCCGAGGTATAGCTCCGGTTACGCATCGCTATGGAACAGTTTTGCATTTGTACCGGAAACGCATATGCTTAAACCTTATGTACAAAGAGTAGATGCAACAAAAAAAATGATGGAAAGCTTTTTAGAATTCACTGCTACAAACGGAAAGAAGATTTCAGAGATGAGGAAAAAAAGAAGAGATGAAAACAAATCAAAACAATTTTTTCCCATTGCCTGGAAGCAGGAAAAATCCATCTATAAGGAAATAACTTATAAAGGATATAAATCAGGATATAAACAAAGCGATGTTTCGGGATTGCCAAGATTATTTTATAACAGGAATGAGCCCTATACCATAAAAGTTCCTTTTTATAACTTTTATTCAGCTTCAGATTCTGTTGAAATACCCAAGGCTTATATTATTCCACAGGGATGGTATAAGGTAATCGCTAAATTAAAAGCTAACGGTGTTATTATGCAGAAATTAATGCGAGACACATCCTTTGAAGTTGAAGTATATAAAATTAAAAATTACCAATCTTCTGCACGACCATTTGAAGGACATCACATTAATTATAGCGTGGAAGTTGAAAAAATCATTAAGGAAATATTTTTCCGTAAAGGAGACTTCATCATTCCAATGAACCAGGATGCTAACAGGTTTATTATTGAAGTGCTGGAACCCCATGCAGAAGACAGTTATTTTGCATGGAATTTTTTTGATGGCATACTTTCACAAAAAGAAGGGTTTTCTGCCTATGTATTTGAAGAAACAGCCGCTGCTTTTCTCGAACTAAATCCCGCAATTAAAAATTTGCTGGAAGAAAGAAAAGCGGCTGACCCGGAATTTGCAAAATCTGCCAGGGCCCAGCTTGACTTTGTATATAAACATTCTCCATATTACGAGCCGGCTCACATGCAATATCCTGTATACAGATTAATGAAATAATTACCATGAAAAACCAGGAATAAGAAAATAGAATATCTCCCATTCACCATTTTCGTTGATGAGATAAAATTTAAATGAACCATCTACATATTTTTTTTCCTGTCCGGAAAGCGATAAATATTTCAGAACACCCTCGGCATGCCCGGTGCCTATATTATTTTCTTCATCCCAGTTAAAACCTACATTGGAGAAAGAATAATTTCCAGAACTGAAGACCCGATCTTTGAAGCAGAACTTTAAACGATCCAGAACTTCCTGTTTGGTTTTTATGGTTCCTTTATTGGTTACAAAAATTTCGGCAAGTTCAATGTTGAAAGCTTTCAGCTTTTGATGCAGCCAGTTATCAAGGAAAGAACTGCAGCAATTACGGATCAATAAATTTTGGCCAGGGTTGAACGGTTCATATTCAATATTCCATACCTGGGAAGAAGGGTCGAAAGGACCTGCTTCAAAATGAAGCACTTCCTTTGTAATAAATTCATAAACAGCAACACGATTACAATCACACGGAAACCGCACCTGGATACCGGCTTTTTTACAACTGTCGAGAAGTTTTTCCGTTTCAAACAACAGTTCTTCTTCACACAATTCATTTACTTCTTTTACCACGGGTTGATCTATCAGGTCGTAAACCTTAACGGGTTGCTCTACAGGCTTACCATTAACGGGGATAGAATTTTCCTGGCTTTCAGTTCTTGATACCCTTACAGTGGAAAAATTGATTTTTGATTTATTTACTGTGGGTTTGTATTGCTTCCCTGACATAAAAAAGATTTAGGTCAAGGTATCCAGTGTAAAAAACAGGAAGATGTTGCAATGAACATTTCCTAACTGAATTTTTCACGCAACGATTCAAAAAATCTACTGAATTTTCTGATGTTTTGCCAGCTTAATTCCAAGAAAAAGCATAATAAAGATCATGAAAACACTGAGGTAACCTACCCAGTTATAATTGTATATGCGGCCCCCTGCATCTCTTGTAACAATCAGCCCGGAAACAACGGAAGCCATTCCCGTAAACAATTGTTGAAAACTTGAATTGAAGCTCATGAATTTACCACGCTCCATGGGTTTTACCACGGTACTTATCATGGCCTGGGCAGGAATATTTCTTCCCGTGGAAAATGTAAACCAGAAACCAAATATGGAAAGCACTAAAAAAAATGGAATAGCCGGCATGTTGGTGATCAGGAAAATTGGAAATAATGAAAGTAAAAGGCAAATGATAAAAATCTTAAGCTTGCCATATTTGTCTGCAAGCCGGCCAATGAAATTTGAAGAAATAAAAGCACAAACGCCTCCCACCATATAGATCATGGGCGTTTGCTCCTTTGTAAATCCAACATTAAATTCCATGTATGGATTGATGAAAGGGATTACTAAAAAATGACCGAACATTAAACCGCCTGTTAGAAATAATGCCATTACCTGGCTTTTGTTTTTAAAGATGCCGGAAAAGACCACTGAAATAGATTCTCTTTTTCTGCCTTCCTGAATATGTCCTTTTACGTTAGGTAAAAATTTATGTATAAAAGGAAGCAGTACTATTCCTAAAATTCCAATGAAGATGAAAGGCGCATGCCAGCTGATAATGTTAGATAAGTATAAACTGAAAGGCACTCCAAATACAGAAGCTAAAGAAAAAGCCATGAAAACGGTTGCCATGGCTCTTCCTCTTTTTTCGTAGGGAAAAGTATCGGCAATAATGGAGAGCACCTGCGCCCCAATCAGTCCGCCAAATAAACCGGTCAAGGTTCTGGCAGCCATTAGTAAACCGGCTGTGGGTGCAATACCACATGTAATTGTACCTATGATAAAACCCGAATAGGCAAACATTAAAACCTTCTTCCTGTCAAACTGGTCTACATAAAAAGCAGCGATAAGTCCCGAGCAAAATGCAGTAACAGGGTAGGCAGCAACGATCCAGCTAAAGTACTGTGCAGAGATATCAAAATGCGGCATCAGGAAATTTCCCAGCGGCATCATGATCATAAAATCCAGGATATGGGTAAAATTTATAGAAGCCAGTATCAATAACATTATCCTTTCCTTCCTGCTCATAAAGAAGCTAAGTTCGGATTTCTATGGTTAAGGGAAATAAAATCATAATCTATTCATCATCCCAGTTCCTGAAAAAATTTCCCATTGCCGGGTGAATATGAACTTCCAGGAAATCTGCAAGGTCTTCATCTTTAATTTCGGTTTTAGTCAGCCTGAAAGCGTTCCAGAACTTCAGCAACAATATTTCACCACCTGCATCATAAACATCTGCGGCACCTTTATGCCAGCGGCTCTGGTACCATCCGTAATTATTAGGATGTTGCGTTGCAATAAGTTGATAATTACTTTCCAGCTGTTGCAGAGTAGTGAATGCATATTCATTCTTCCCCCCGCCTAAAACAATTTCAGGAAACAGCGTAAGTGCAGGCAGTTTTCCAGGGTCTGTTTCTGCCACAAAACTGTGCAACATAAGGTTAGGGTAGAATTCAGCCAGCCATTTTCTTTGCATAGATATGCCTGCCTGCTGCAAAAATGCATGTCCCAGTTCATGTATCACCAGAAGTTCAAAAAAGGCTTCCATGCTAAGCATTCCTTTATCGTTCTTATAAACATCCCTCACTTTTGACATAAGAGCTGGTGAAATATTTTCCTCCGCAGGAATAAAACTTTTCCAAAAGGGATTATCATCTGATGCAACTATAAGCGTTTCTTTGCCGGTATAGTGTGGCATTCCATATACAGGAAAGTTTGTGTGGTCCTTCCAATCTGTGGCAGTTAATACAAGTACATCAACATCCGGTTTAAAATTCAGCAGTTTTTCAAAATAGCTTATAGCCCGTGAGCACAAGGCCGAGATCTTTTTAGCCTTTTCCTCACTACCCTTACTAAAATAGCAGGTGAGATTATCGAGTTCCAGTTTTTCAAGTGCCTCATATTTTCCCTGGGCATTAAGTGATGTATGAAGGATCAACAGAAACAAGAAAAAAAATTTAATTGCCAGGGAGCGATGTAAAATAATTCTTGACATAAAATAATTTTACACAAACCTAGGAACAGGGTAGAAAGAGAAATAGTAGAAAAACGACATTTAAAGAGAAATGTCTTTTTGCAGCCGAAGTGGTGTGGCTGAAAGCTGGGAAATGATAATCCGGGGATTAACACCTGCAAAGTCTTTGAAGTCGCGGATCAAATGCATCTGGTCGAAATAACCACATTCGTGAGCAAGCGAGGTCCAGTTAACATGCTGCTGGTTTTCGCTGATACGGTAAGCTTTGGAAAACCTTGCGATACGTGCAAATAATTTAGGATTCATTCCCAGCCTTGCTTTACAAACTCTTTCAAACTGGCGGAGGCTGAGAAATGATTGGGATGCCAATTGCTCCATAGAAAGAAGTCCTCCGGAAGCCACAAGGTTTTTCATGGCCAGATCTATAGGATGAAAAGATCTTAATTTCAGGGATCTTTCTATAAGGAAATCTTCTATGAGGTTTTTAATACTGGTGTGATCGGGAGCTTCCTGCAGTTTTTCATGAAGGATCTTCAGTGCTGATCCAAAAAATAATTCGGCATCAATTCCTTCATCCAGCAACTCATGCATTGGAATTCCGAGGAGTCGGAATAATCCTCCCGGATGAAATCCTACACGAACTGCTTTATGGTGACTTCCTACTTTGAGATTAACACGGTTCACCTGCGGCCCCACAACCACCGTTGATGGTTGTAAAATAAATTCATCACTTCCTGACCGGTTCATTTCAATTCTGTTAGCCAGGTAGAAAAACAAGGATTGTTGTGGAGTGGGAGGATAAGGTGAAACTGCCTGGGAAAAATTATCATCCAGCCTGGCATCAATGATCATTATTGTTGCCACGAATTCCTGCAATAAAATGTGCGGTATGAAGGAACTTACTGTCGTAGTAAAAGATTTACAACAATAATATAATCATTTTAATAAATGGAATAGTAAGAATTCGACATCACCATGCCAATTTAGAAATCTCAGGCAGTCTATAGATCTCCCAGGTGGGTATGTTTAAACCCGCTTGAATACTTTAATCCATAACCAAAAATTCTATCGAAGGAGGCATGGGCGAACAATAAAAGACCGATGGTGATCATACCTTGCAGGTCAAGGAAATATCCAAAAGAAGCAACGGCAACTGCCAGCCCGCGGTGGTGAAAAATATTATAAGAAATAGCTCCTGCTTTATTGCCCGCAAGGTATCCCAGCATACTGATATCGGGCGTGAAAAAGAGCACCACCAACAGCCAGGTGGCCATACCCAGGGTTTGATAGTAAAGAAAATAGATGGCCACTGCCGTGATGGCAATTTCTTCAAGGGAAATAACACGTTTCATAAATTAAAATTAACCAGGGAATAATTAAGGCGCGAATAATCTCCAGGTGCCTGCCTGCAATTTAAAAATGTTCCCGGGTTTTAAATCTGATCCTTAAACGCCATATTCATCATCATCCTGCAGTTCCCGGATATCATAGCATTTGACCATTCCTTCAATAACCAAATCCCGGGTTTCTTCAAACAAAAGCTTTTCGGTTAGGAACCTGTAAAATTTTACAGGGTCTGCATCCGGCCATTCAACTTTTATTGCTTTAGCTTCAAGCATTTCTAATAATTCCTGGGTAGAGGTTGAAAGTTCCTGATCGGTTAATTCACGGTAATCAGGTAAAAGTGGAGAACCAATTAACTTATATATGGTTACCAGGGGAGCCTGTTGGTATTTTTCTTCGAAATCCATAACCTGTTTAAGAAACATGGCTTCAATTTCAGGGGGGATCTTAATTTCAGTATGGAAGCTTGCGCCCATTTCAGCCTGCATTTTCAATTTTAAGATCTCATTTTCAAGGGCGAGGTCTTTAAATTTCCCATCATCGTCCATTTCGTGGGTATGTACATTACTCATAATAAATTTTGTATTGAAAGTATTTTCGATACCTGTATTACCCAGAGGAAAAAAAGCAGGAAATTGAGATAATATTCCCTGGAAATAGGAATAAGAATCCGGCGGAATTAAAGAACTAACAATTGCAATCGTAATTATGTTTGCTTCCGGGAAGATAATTATGCATTCTAAGGGAAGGGTGCTTCCAATATTTTCAATCAACAAAAAAATTGTATAGGGGTGTAGGCTCCCCCTTTTTTAGTGCCATTGCTAGTTAGAGTTTTCAAATTTAATTTCTTTTTCCTTTTTGACCGCTTTATCCACTACCGGCCGCGCTTCAATTTGTTTTAATGTTTCGCTTGCCGGTGTGGATAAAGCTGGTGTTCTAATGTGCCTGAGTGCATACGTGAGCGGAGATAAATAACCTAATGACTTGTGTGGCCTTTCGGTATTGTAGTCGATCCTCCATTCTTCACACAACATCCTTACTTCCTTCAGGTTGTTAAACAGATAAGCGTTCAATAACTCGCGTCTGATGCTTCCGTTCTTTCTTTCAATGAATGCGTTTTGCATTGGTCTGCCAGGCTGGATAAACTGCAAAGTGATCTTGCGGCTTTCGTGATTGCACCACGCTTCCAATAGGTGACTAATGAATTCAGGGCCATTGTCGCACCGTATGATCGCTGGGCAGCCCCTTTCGGCAATGAGCCTTTCCAGTACTCTGATCACTCTTAGAGAGGGAAGTGAAGTATCTATTTCAATGGCTAGTGATTCACGGTTAAAATCATCGATGATATTCAAAAGCCTGAATCGTCTACCATCGGTTAGACTGTCACTCATAAAATCAATGCTCCACACCTGGTTGGGTGCTGAGGGCACATTGAGTGGTTGTTTGACTCTTTCAGGCAACCGTTTCTTTGATCTTCTTCTGATATTTAATTTCATTTCAGTGTACACTCGATAAATCTTTTTATGATTCCAGGGATAGCCCTTGTTCCAGAGCCGATAACAACATTGCCAAAAGCCAATAGCAGCATGTTTCGTAGTAAGCAGGGTCAATGCCTCCTGAACTTCACTATCGTCTTTGGGCTTTTTCTTGTACTGATAGCTGGTTCGGGACATACCTATCAGTTTACACGCCTTTCGGTTACTCAGCTGTTCTTCATGCACAAAATGATCAACAGCCTCCCGCTTCTCCTGGGGCGTTACAACTTTTTTTCAATGAAGTTTTTCATGGCGCGGATCTCAATACTGGCTTCCGCATACATTTTCTTGAGTTCTGCATTCTCTTTCTCCAGTTCTTTCATCCGGGCAACATCGTTGGCTTCCATTCCGCCATATTTCGCCTTCCAATTATAAAAAGTGGCATCGCTGATGCCAAGCTCGCGGCAGATCTCTTTAACAGGAATACCACTTTCCTGTTTCTTAATGGCTGACACAATCTGTGTTTCGGTAAATCGCTTCTTTTTCATGTATAAAAGTTTAAAGTTAATAACTCAATGGTTG
>JAEZCV010000232.1 GCA_023429985.1 Bacteroidota bacterium
ATATATAAGATCATTGATCCATTTGTGAAAGTGCTGATCAGGATTGGCCTTACACCCAACATGGTTACCATCATTGGTTTCCTGTTAAACATAGGCGTTGCATTTGTTTTTGTGATGGGAGCGGAGAAAACTAACCGCGGTGATCTTGGTTATATAGGCTGGGCAGGTGCGTTGATACTTTTTGCCGGCTTGTTCGATATGCTCGACGGGCAGGTTGCCAGGCTTGGAAAAATGAGTTCTTCTTTCGGAGCATTGCTTGATTCGGTACTTGATCGTTATAGCGAATTATTTATGTTCCTGGGGATCTGTTATTACCTGGTGGCGCATCATTACCTTATTAGTTCATTACTCGCATTCATTGCCCTGATAGGCTCCATGATGGTTAGTTATACAAGGGCAAGGGCTGAAGGATTAGGTATTGAATGCAAGGGAGGGTTGATGCAAAGGCCTGAAAGAATTGTTTTGATAGGAACGGCAGCGCTTGCGTGCGGCATTATTTCTGAATATATCGGTGGAGATTATAAATTAAATATTCCAGGCGTTCCTTTTCATGTTTTTGAAACCATGTCCATATTTACACTACCCATAGCTCTGCTGGCCATTTTAACGAATTATACAGCTTACAGAAGGCTAATGGATGCAAAACTTGCTTTAGATAACCGTGACGCTGAAAGGAAAATTCCTTAATTAAGACGTTCAACCTTAGTTTTGCAGAAACTGCATTTATCTGATGCTCCAGACAAAGGAAGTAGAAAAGATCAGGATTGAGAGCGTGAGCAAACTGGCTCCTAAACAACCATTTTATTCTTTAAAAAGAGTTGCATGGTGTGCATTGGCATCTGCAGCTTATCTTTTACTCAGCAACCTTGTTGTAGGCTTCCAGGCCGACCAGTTAGTACTGGTTTTTATTTTCAATCTTTTTTATTTTTTAGCGCCTTCCACTAGAAGCCTGATCCTTGGCTTTACTATTTTTATTGTTTACTGGATCATTTTCGATTACATGAAGGCCTTTCCCAATTATCTTTTTAATGATGTACATATTGAAAGTTTGTACCAGCTTGAAAAAACTTTGTTTGGGATTGAAACAAGAGGGAAGGTGCTTACGCCCAATGAATATTTTTCAATTTATAACAACAGCTTTATAGATATACTTAGCGGCGTATTTTATTTTTGCTGGATACCCGTGCCTGTAACCTTTGCTGCTATTTTATTTTTTAAGAACAGGAAAATGTTTTTCCAGTTTGCCCTAACTTTCTTTCTTGCCAACCTCATTGGATTTATAGGTTATTATGCTTACCCCGCAGCACCGCCATGGTATGTTGCCAATTATGGTTTTGATTTTATTGCTACCACGCCCGGCAACACTGCAGGACTATCAAGGTTTGATGAATTTTTTAATATTGAATTGTTTGCAGGCATTTATGCCAAAAGCTCCAATGTTTTTGCAGCCATGCCCTCCATGCATTCGGCATTCATGCTGATCGTACTTTATTACGGTATTAAATCAGGTTTCAAATATTACAACATCATTTTTGGAGCCATCATGGCAGGCATATGGTTTACCGCCGTATACAGCGGGCATCATTATGTGTTTGATGTACTGGCAGGAATTCTTACAGCAATTATTTCCATCACTGGTTTTCAGCTTATTGCTCAAAAAACACGCTGGGGCAGAAAATTGGTGAACTGGTTTATGCAGCTAACGGCCGGGCATGTGAGGTGATGGTGGAAGTTCTTCAATTGATCTTTTATCAATTGAAAAGGATGCAGCCAAAAGACTGCACCCTTTCATTAAAACTTGATTTTTGCTATTCTATAAGTAACTTTAAATTCACCCATCAATGTTGTATTGTAGTTATAGTATCTATCTGGCACAGAATGAAAGATCACCATTATATCGAATTTGTTTAACGTCGTACCTAATAAAATCCTTTCAACTTCTCTTTTAAAACTTCCTTTAAAAACATTTGCCTGTGGATTTCCTGTGCTGTCATAACCAACAAATACTGAAAAATCATAGCGCGAATTAAGATTTATTACTCCATATCCAACGCCAAAAAGTAGAGAGAGATTCTTAATCTTTTTCGAATTAATAGGAATACGGTACATACCATCTATAAAGAAATCCATTTTAAATCTGTCAACAGCATAAAATTCCTGAAAGGCACTTTCTCTTTGAAAATGATTATTTCCATATCTAAAATAACTGCTTAATTGTGTCTCCAGTCGCGAATTAAAAAATGATTTCTTTATATCAATCGCTGCATTTAAAGGATTAAAATGATCTTTTGATTTGAAATGAGGAGTTAACTGAACTTGATAACCATTTCCTTCCTGAATCATTAGCAAGCCTAATCTCTTACCAAAACCAATATTGAACCGTACCTCATTATCCTGAGCAGCTACTGAAATAGGTATTAAACCCAATGCGGATACTAAAGCAAATAAAATAAAGTGTTTCATATTAATAACTTCCCGTTTCAAATTCAATTACATTTGATATCACTTCTCCTGTAGCATAATAGCGTTCAGCACTTGGAGTTAAAATAAGAGAATTACAGAAGTTTCCTTTATAATATTCAACTCCCAACCATGTATAATCCTTCCAGTTTGAGCGATAATCAATTTCCCAATCGGGATTCCCTACGGATCTGCTGTTAAAATTAGCTAGTTGAACACCTGCAGGAAAGGGATCATACTCAAAAACAACATAATCTAACCAAACTGGATTCTGAAAGGGATATTCGTTTCGCCAATTTGATTGAACCCGAACATTTAAATAAATGTTTTCCCCAATTTTCTTTTTTTTGACATCTGCAATTCTAATTCCCCTGTTTCCATCTCTTGCATCGGCATAATAATGGACTATATCTAAATTTGGATCACCCATTCTTCTATCATTATATGTATGTAATACTGCTTTAAAATTTATTTCTGAATTACCCCCTAGCCATCTTTCCTTTCTATCATTTACCTTTAACCTTTTTATGGCCATATCAACTGCTGCGTGATTTAGGTTTGGATAATGTTCTCCCTCAATTGCAAGGTTATTTGAATATATAGACCCGCTTCCAGCATTATCATTTGGATCTTCACCTGCTAAGATTAAATATCCATAATTATTTACAGATTCATTTATAGAAACCACCCATAAGCGGTGGGTATTACCAAATTCTTCATCAATATGCCCAATGTAAACTAATTCACCCTCAACATATTGGTAAGCAGGATATTCCTCATTTTCATTTAGATCTTCAGGGTTTTCACCAGCGTAAATAGCAAAGAATAATTCTGATGTATCTCTTGAATCTGCAGGTTCATCCTCAAGGTGCTGAAGGCTTGGAATATATACTTGAGGATAATAATTGTTTGAATCAATATTGTATAAATCAGATAGTGCATCAGATAAGCTATCAGTCCCTAATAAGGGCCCCCAATTTGGATCGTCTAATAATTGGGTTATAAGAACTTCATATTGGCCATCAAATTTTTCACTCGCCTTAGATTCAACGAAATTTGGAAATGCGGGATTCTCAGTAAGAGGAGCTATATGGCGAGCAACCTTAGAAAGAACATCTTCAGCAAATTGGAATGGATTAGATCGCAATAACTGTTCTTGCTGAACCGTGCGTTTTAATCTTGTCAAATTATCTGTAGGTAATTGAATAGTGTCTTTTTTGCAACTTTGTAAAGCTATTACAATAAAGAAAAAAAGAAATGCAAAACAGTTAAATCTGAAAAGATAAGTTTTTCTCATAATAATTAAGTTTTCACAAAGATTGGACATTCTCTTTGCCTTAAAAATACGGGAACTACGGAAATTTAATAGGTAGTTATACGGTATGGGAATTAATAAAACGTATCCATTCCACCAACTCATCACTTTTTATTCAACCGAGCGGTATAATTTTGCAATAACAAATTTTCAATTTCGCTTATTTTATGTACGTTGATACTTTCAAAATCATTGGTTAGGCATTTAGTTTAATCTCCTACTGTTAACACGCTATTAAGATCAACGCAATTCAGCTTTACCTTTCCTATACCTTGCCTATAGGGTGTATACGGTGTGCCTACGGTGTGCCTACGGTGTGCCTACGGTGTGTCTACGGTGTGCCTATGGGCTAAAACCTTTAGCACAAGGCAATCAGATGTAGAGTAGCAGCATTCACCATTCACCATTGACCATTGACCATTCACCATTCACCACCCAAGGCTCATTTTTTGCACCTTCGCCCATATGAAGATCCTTTGGAAGTATTTAAGACCACAGAAAGGCTTAATTATTATTGCCCTGGCGCTGGCTACCGTTGCCCAGCTTCTCATGCTGGTAGATCCCCTCATCTTTGGAAAGATCATTGACGATTATGCTGCCAACCCGGGAAACCGCACCCGTAAGGAACTGGTGAATGGAGTGCTGGGATGGCTGGGCATTGCTATCGCTGTTGCCCTGCTGGCAAGAATTGCCCGTTCCTTCCAGGAATATTTTACACGCCTTGCCGTACAGAAATTTGGTATGCAGATCTTCAACGATGGCCTCAAACAAACACTCCGACTTTCCTTCCAGGAGTTTGAAGAACAACGCAGCGGCGAAACACTTTCCGTTTTACAAAAAGTAAGACAGGACACACAGATGTTTCTCAATTCTTTCATCAACATATTATTTTCCTCTTTTGTTGGAATGGGTTTTCTCATCTGGTATTCCATTACCAAAAACTGGATGCTGATACCGGTCTTTGTAATTGGCATCCTCGTACTCGGATCACTTACCGGATTATTAAGTAAAAAGATAAAGACCACCCAGCGCTCCATCAACCGCGAAACAAACAAGATGTCGGGTGTGATCACCGAATCGTTAAGAAATATAGAACTGGTGAAAAGTCTTGGTCTAACCTTCCCCGAAATACGCAGGTTGAGAGAGCAGACATTAAAGATCTTTGAGCTGGAAATGTATAAGGTAAGAAAAGTGCGCTCGCTCACCTTCATGCAGGGAACAACACTTAGTTTATTAAAACAATCCATTTTATTTATTCTTCTCTGGCTCATCTTCCGCGATGTATTAACAACAGGTGAACTCATTGCCATGCAGTTTATTTCGGCATCTTTATTTGGTCCGCTTCAGGATCTTGGTAACATCATATTAAGCTATCGCGAAGTGGAAGCTTCCATCAGCAATTTCGACCAGTTAATGCATAAGCCTATTGAGCAAAGACCCGAAAATCCTTTGGTTGTTGGTGAACTGAAAAGCATACGTTTTGAAGATGTGGTCTTCCACCACAAAACCGCCGCTTATAATGCCATGGATGGAATTTCTTTCAGTGCGCAAACGGGAGAGACCATTGCATTTGTTGGTCCTTCAGGTTCTGGTAAGTCAACACTTGTAAAACTACTGGTAGGATTATACCAGCCGGTGGAAGGCGAGATCTATTTCAATGATCATTCATCCCGGCTGATTCGTTATAATGAATTGCGCAGGCAGATTGGTTTTGTTACGCAGGATACTCAGTTGTTTGCAGGAACCATAAAGGAAAACTTGTTGTTTGTAAAACCCGATGCCACCGATGAAGAGATCTACGATGCACTGCATAAAGCCTCGTGCGATTATTTATTATCGCGATCGTCGAATGGCCTTAATACCATTCTTGGAGAAGGCGGAATGAAATTGTCGGGAGGAGAGAAGCAAAGAATTTCCATAGCACGTGCACTGTTGCGGCATCCGCGATTACTGATATTTGATGAAGCTACATCTGCACTTGATTCGCTTACCGAAGAAGATATTACCAATACCATCAGGGAGATTTCTTCGGCAAGGGATCAAATCACTATTCTCATTGCTCACCGGCTTTCCACGATCATGCATGCCGATGTAATTTATGTACTGGAAAAAGGGAAGATCATTGAAACGGGTTCGCACGAAAACCTGCTGGAACAAAAAGGACTGTATTACGCCATGTGGCGACAGCAGGTAGGTGAACGCAGAAATGTGCTGACATAATGATGATCCCGGCAGTTGTATGCAATTTTGATGAGCGTTTATACTGCCTGTTTTTCCCCAAATAATCCCCCTGTCTTTGCAAATAATTTATATCCATTATATTTATAATCCATTATCCTTCCGGTAAGCATCCGTTTTCAAAACAGATTGGCCCAGGCCTGGAAATTCCTTCTTTCATCCTACCATACCCGGTTACCCTGAGAACATTGAGCAACCATTACTAATGCTGATGAAAAAGGCCTTTTTGATCCTTAGTTTTATTTTATTAATGAAGTCCGGCTTTACCCAGGCTGTCATTTCAGGCAATAATGTTATTTGTCCGGGTGGCTCAGTAACACTTACTGTTACAGGTGCCAGTGCCGGATCAGGTTTTACCTGGTTAAGCTCAAATGATAATGGAATTACCTGGTTGCCAGTTAGTCCCGGAGGAAATCTTTATTCGCTCACAACTTCTACACCTGCATTTTATACCGCAATAGTAAATTTCAATGGCAATAACGATACGCTTACAGGAGTTGAAGTTTCTTTGGGGACAAACCCTGTTGCGGGATTTTCAATTGTAAACAATGATGGTTGTTCGGGTACAACAATTCAGTTCCTCTCATCTGTAAGTGCCGGAAGCTTTCCATTTACTTATAGCTGGGATTTTGGTGATGGAACAACATCTTCGGTTCAGAATCCAACACATGTATTTGATACTACCGGATGTGGAATTGCCAGTTTTAACGTGACCCTTACCGTTACCGATGCAAATGGATGTACGGGAACAACCAGCCAGGTAGTTCAAATCAAGGAAAGGCCATCCATTGTTTTTAATGATCTTGAAAACCCCTTTTCCGAATTCAATAACTGCGGCAACCTCCCTTCGGTTGGCAACTCGGATTTTACCGTGCGACTGGGATTAAATGCCAGCAGTTCCTCCTGCATAACCAGTTTTCATGTTGACTGGGGCGATGGAAATATTGCGAATAATCTTACCGCCTCGAGCTTTCCACTTCCTCATACCTATACGCAACTGGGGGCATTTGATATTACAATTACTGCAGTTTCTTCAAATGGTTGTACCAGTACCAGGGTATATAAAGCAATTAACCAGGCCAATCCCGCTGTAGGTATTTCCGGTTCGGGTAGTACTACCGGTTGTGGACCAAAAGGATTCTGGTTCAAACTAAGCCAGTATGAATTGAATTCACCCGGAACCAGGTATATATGGGATTTCGGCGACGGGTCTCCACTGGTAACCTGGGAAATGCCTATACTTGTAGATTCTATTTATCATGAGTATAATTCATCTTCCTGTACTTCTCCCAATACCCAGTTTACCGTAAAGGTTACAGCCAAAAATGGTTGTGATTCTACTGCAGCCACCATTAATAACATAAGAATATTTACAAAACCGGAGGCAGAATTTACAATGCCGGAAATAGGTTGTGTAAATACGCCCATTGTATTTAATAACACTTCGGTTTTAAGTTTTAATAGTCCAAACTGCAATTCAACAACAAATTTCTTCTGGGATTTTGGCGATCCTTCCAGTGCTCAGAATACTTCTTCTGCAGTAAATCCTTCTCATATCTATTCTACACCCGGCATTTATTCTATAAGGCTCATTGCAGAAGGTAATTGTGGGCGCGATACCATCATCAAAACCATTTGCGTAGTTCCTGTACCAACCGTAAGTTTTACGCTGGACCAGGATGTGGGCTGCGGACCATTTATTGTTAATGCCACCAATACCAGTAATACTATTACAGGTTGTGCCATTCCACAATACAACTGGACCGTTACTTATGCCGCTGGCAATTGCGGATCGGGGCCTACATGGAGTTTTGCAAATGGAACAACTGATACAAGTCTTCATC
Organism: Bacteroidota bacterium; assembly: GCA_023429985.1. GTDB lineage: Bacteria > Bacteroidota > Bacteroidia > Chitinophagales > Chitinophagaceae > Flavisolibacter. Next base: position 7,858 of record JAEZCV010000232.1, read on the forward strand.
CATCCTTTCAATTTATAAATGCGGGAACCTATACTATAAGGCTTACCATATCCAATGCATGTACAACAGCTTTTGCCACGCATACAGTTGTGGTAAAGCAGCCACCCACTGTAAGTATACCGGCCATTCAGGATTACTGTGGTCCAACCGGTTTTTCACCTGCGGCAATGGTTGAAAATTGTGGATCAGGACCCCTGAATTATTTATGGAGTTTTAATAGTGGAATTCCTTCAACTTCAACAGACCTTAGCCCCGGGCTCATACAATTTAATTCGGGCGGATTGAATACCATTTCTCTTGCTGCTACCAATGAATGTGGCACAACTACTGCAACCAGGAGTTTTAATATTAATCCTGTTCCAGTATTAACCATCCCTGCTAACCAGTCTTTCTGTCCGGGTGAAACAGCAGGGCCTTTTAATTTTTCATCTTCACTGGGCGGAACAATAAGCTGGAGTGCATCGTCTACAGCCATAGGATTGAATACTGCATCAGGTACAGGAAATATTCCATCATTTACAACAGCAAATAATTCGGGAACGGCCATTAGTTCCACTATTACCGTAACAACAACAGTAAATGGATGTTCATCTCAATCTTCCTTTATCATAACTGTTCAGCCTTCACCTCCTGCACCTGTGGTTACAGCAGTTTCTTACTGTAAGGATGAAACGCCGGTTGCATTAACTGCAACAGCATTGAATGGATACAGTTTGCTTTGGTATACCACACCATCAGGTGGAACAGGTTCTTCAGCGGCACCTTTACCTACTACAGGAACAGCTGGCATAACCACTTATTATGTGTCACAAAAAAATGATGTTACCGGTTGTGAAGGACCGCGATCGTCTTTAGTGGTTACAGTTCATCCATCTTTACATAACAATATAATTGGGAATGCTCATACAATTTGTTTAGGACAAACAGCGCAAACGCTAACCTCACAGCAAACACTTACAGGAGGAAATGGGACCTATAGTTTTCAATGGCAATCATCTTCAGATGGTGGAATAACATGGACGAATATCAGTGGTGCAAATGCAGTGAATTATAACCCCGCGACTTTAAGTGCAGCCACATCATTCCGAAGAATTGTTGTTAGCAATGGTTGCAGCGATACCTCAACTTCCGTTTTAATCGCTGTTGATCCCGCAATTGACAATAATAATATTCAATCATCGCATACCATTTGCGCCGGTGAAGTTCCGGATCTTTTAATAGGCGATGTTCCTTCCGGTGGTAGTGGAAGTTTATTCTACCAGTGGCAGATTTCCCAAAATGCAATTTCCTGGAGTAATATAACTGGAGCAACAAACCTGAACCACCAGCATACTGCGCTTTCCATATCAAGTTATTTCAGGCGCATTGTTATCAGTGGGTCCTGTTCCGACACATCTGCGCATGTTTTAGTTACTGTGAATCCAATTCCGGTAATGAATAATGTTATGGATAAGATCATGTGTAATAATGATGCCTCAGGAAATATTTTGTTTTCTTCATCCAATATTATTTCGGGAGTAAATTATAGCTGGACCAACACTGATGCATCTATCGGATTACCGGCTTCAGGCTCGGGAAATATAAATTCTTTCACAGGCATCAATACCCAGCTTCCGGCGGTTCCGGTTTCTGCAAATATTTCCGTTACCCCGGAATATTCAAATGCAGGAAAGACATGTATTGGATCTCCGGTTGATTTTTCAATTATAGTACTTCCGTCATTATCCCTGTCACCCATTTCCGACACCATTGTTTGTACAGGTTCTGTATTGCCTGCTTTTGTTCCGGCTCATAATGCCGGTACTTTTACAGGAAGTTCAGTGCATTTTGTATGGACTGTAACAGGCAGCGGAATAGATCTCAGTAGCAGTTCCGGAAGCCAGGTGCCTTCCATTACAACTACAAACAATGGAAGTTCCGACCTTGCTGCTATCATAACTATTACGCCGGTTTATACTTATAATAATATAAGCTGTAATGGCGAACAGGAAAGTTATACCATAACAGTAAAGGCAGCTACTCCAACAGCCAGCGGTGGTCCCGATGCTATTTTATGTGCGGCGCAGGATTACATCATGCAGGCTTCCACTTCGGGAAGCGGGCCGGGAACATGGACCTTATTACCTGGAAGCACCACAGCAAACATTCAAAATCCTTCGCTTCCGAATACAACTATTACTGGACTTTTACCAGGCAATGTTTACCAGTTTGTTTGGACGCAGTCGGGATTTGCTTCCTGTCCTTCTACCACCGATACGATTACCATAGACAATAAAAATCCTCTTATTAATAAAATTGATACATCAACACAAACTATTTGTGCAGGTCAAACCGTGAATGTAAACGGTTTGGCACCTTCAGGCGGCAGCGGCAATTATATTTTCCACTGGCAACAGTCAGTTGATGGAGTTAATTTCTTTGATATTAATCCGGGAGGAAATGGTCAGGATGTTTCCATTGCACCACTGCAAACTGTTTACCTGCGCAGGCATGTTTCAGCAGGCCCTTGCTCCGGGTATTCCGATACAGCAAGGATAATTGTATTGCCTGCCATTTCAAACAATGAAATTTACCAGGACAGCTTTGTTTGTATTAACACGCTCGCCCCTTTAATTTCAGGGTCAACACCTTTGGGTGGAGACGGAAATTTTAGTTATGAATGGGAGCAAAGCACAGATAATCTAAACTGGAATATGATTCCAGGTGCAATCAATTCATCCTATCAACCCGGCATTCTTACTCAAACCATTTTTTTAAGAAGAATAGTTGCATCAGCAGCATGCGCGTCATCAATCACCAGTAATGTAATAACGATAACGGTTCGTCCGGATGCAATTGCTTCATTTAATCCACCCGATTCAACAGGTTGTCCACCATTTAATGTTAATGCTGCTGCAATTGGATTAACTGAGCATCCCGGAAACAATTCAACCTATAACTGGTATGTAAATGGAAATTTTATTGGGGCAGGAAATATTTTTCCGGGTTATATAATGAACCTGCAGGATGATACAATTTTAATAAAGTTAGAGGCTATTTCGCTATACGGATGTAAGAATGATACATTGGAAAGGGAGTTTTACACATATAAAATTCCACAACCGGCATTTACCATAAGTGACAGTGTAGGTTGCGGACCGCTCACTGTTCAATTTCAAAATACAACCCCTGACCTTTCGGCATTTAATTATTATTGGGATTTTGGAAATGGACAGACATCTTTATTAACGGATCCAAATCCCGTGGTTTTTCCCACACATCCTGAATATATTGATACAATTTATACGGTTAAGCTCCACGTACTTTCTTCCTGCGATACCATAACTTTTTCGAGAAACATAAGGGTGAAGTCAAAGCCCAAAGCATTATTTACGCCTACGCTCACAGTTGGATGTTCGCCCATGAAAGTGATCTTTAAAAACACTTCCAAAGGCATCAACAATACATATTACTGGGATTTTGATGATGGTACAACACAGGTTACCACAACAAATGATTCTGTTCAGCATATTTTCTATACCGGGAATGTGGATACATTTTTTGTGAAGCTGGTGGCGGTGAATGACTGCGGTTCCGATTCCATCACTTACCAGATCATAGCTGCGCCCAACAACATTAATTTAAATTTTGCGGTGAATGGAAACCAGGTAAATGGCTGCGCTCCGCATATTCCTGCCTTCATCAATAATTCTTCCGGAGCCAGTACCTTCCACTGGAATTTTGGCGATGGGAATGTGCTCAGCACTTCCAGCAACCTAGATACTGTTTACCATAACTATAATACTCCGGGGAATTACAATGTTTCCTTACAGGCTACTAACAGTTGTTCCGACACTACAGCTTATTTGCAAATAAATGTGTTTGCCAAACCCGATGCCGGTTTTACTGCCAGTAATAGTTCAATTTGCATTGGAGAGTCCATAAGTTTTCAAAACACTTCAACAGGAGGTTCTTCTTATCTCTGGCATTTTGGAGATGGAAATACTTCAACCCTCGTTCAGCCCACTCATATTTATTCAGGTGCCGGAATTTATACTGTAAAGCTTCTGGTTTACAATAATAATGCTCCCGGGAATATTTGTATTGACAGTTCGATGTTGCAGGTTGCTGTATCAGATAGTTTGCCCGGATTTTTCACTCAAAGTGCTGATACGGGAAATTGTGCTCCCTTTACCATAACATTTGTTAACCAATTCAGGCCATCTGTTACGGCCGTTTGGGATTTTGGGGATGGGAATGTTGCCACAGGCGATTCTGTTGTACATAGTTTTCAATCCACCGGAACTTTCCAGGTAAACCTTACCGTTACCATGCCCGGAGGTTGTACTTATTATAATGAAGGAAGCGTAACTATAAATGGTCCAACCGGAACATTGCAATACCAGGCAGGTTATGTTTGCGAGGATGATGCAGTTTTTTTCCAGGTGTTTGCCAGTAATGCCGATTCCATTGAATGGAATTTTGGAGATGGAAATGTTGTAACAACCATACAGCCCTTTGTTTATCACAATTATGCACTTCCGGGATTGTACATTCCTACGGTAACGCTGAAAAACAATGCAGGTTGTAATTATCCAATATCAGGAATTGATACGATAAAGCAGGATTGGATAGATGCAGGGTTTATATATTCAAACCAGCAGAATTGCGGTAGCACAGTTTATAGCTTTACCGATACTTCTCAATTATATTTTGGAAAACAGGAAGTGCTGTGGAATTTTGGCGATGGTGTAACAGCTGCCGGAAGCTCTGTAAGCCATAGTTATTTTTCATCTGGCATTTATAATGTTCAAATGATTGTAAAGGGATTAAGCGGTTGCAGCGATACAGTTACAAAGCAGCTTGCAGTAAATGTAAACAGTTTACCCGTTGTTTCCATTTCCGCAGATACGACAGGTTGTGTAAACGAACCTGTTCTTTTTTCAGCGAATATTCAATCGCAGCAACCGGCAACTCAAATACACTGGCAGGTTTCTGATGGGGCTACAGCGCAGGGGAATGACTTTGTTCATATATTTTCCCTTCCGGGTGATTATATCATTAGGCTGGTAGCAGGAACAGCCGCCGGGTGTTATGATACAAGTTATCACAACATAAAAATCTTCCCCTCGCCGGTAGTGAATACTAATGCCTCAATGGTACTTTGTTCGGGCAATACGGTACAACTAAATGTAACGGGGGCTACTTCCTACCAGTGGCTTCCTTTGCAGGGCCTGAGTTGTTATAACTGCAGCGATCCCGTTGCCAGCCCGGTAAATACCACATCTTATACAGTTGAGGGCAACAATGAATTTGGTTGTACAGATTCTGATACCGTTGTGATTACGGTTGTTCAACCCTTTACCATGAGTGTTAGTCCCGACCAGGATATTTGCATTGGTTCATCGGTAAACCTTTTGGCTAATGGTGCCAATACTTATTCATGGTCGCCGGCATTGGGCTTAAGTAATACAAATATTTCTAACCCTGTGGCCACACCTGTTGTTACAACAATTTACCGTGTAATTGGTAATGATGGTTATAATTGCTTCAGCGATACTGCTTATATAACCGTTGGAGTTGGACAATATCCTCAGGTAAATCTTGGTCCCGACCTGGTTCTTGCCTCAGGTACATTGCATCCTTTACATTCAACATTCACTAATGGTCCCATTGCTTCGTGGAATTGGACCCCGGCAACAGATCTTAGTTGTAGTGCATGTCCTCTTCCTACTGCCACTATTAAAAAAGATGTGGATTATATAGTTACCGTTACGAATCAATATGGATGCAGCGGTTCGGATACCCTTTCAATTAAAACTTTTTGTGAAAGTTCCCAGGTGTTCATTCCAAATGCATTTACACCCGATAATGATGGAGTCAATGATATTTTAATGGTGAGGGGAAGTGGAATTGCCATTGTAAAATCATTCAGAATATTCAATCGATGGGGGCAGGTAGTTTTTGAGAAACATAATTTCCCGGCAAATGATCCTTCATCAGGCTGGAATGGATTGATCAATGGTAAGCTGCCGGCTCCTGATGTATTTGTATATACGGCAGAGGTAATTTGTCATAACGGAAGTTCATTCACTTATAAAGGAAACGTATCCATTCTAAAATAATTTTTATGAAGAAGATATACCTGCTGTTGCTCCCGGTTTTATGCATGGCGATAGCCCATGCGCAGGATATTAATTTTTCGCAGTTTCATGAACTTCCATTGTTAAGAAATCCTGCGCTTGCAGGTACATACAGGGGTGATATTAGAATCACCACAGCCTTCAGGAGCCAGTGGAACAGTGTAACCGTGCCATACCAGACACAAGCCCTGGGAGCGGAGGTCAAGTTTGGAGTATCATCGGGTTCCGACGACTATGCATCTTTAGGTTTGCAGGTAACCAATGATATTGCCGGGGATTCTAAATTAGGGAGAACGCAATTGCTTCCCCTTCTTGCTTATCACAAATCATTAAGCAGCGATAATGATTCATACCTGTCGTTAGGGTTTATGGGAGGATTTTTTCAGCAAAGATTCGATCCCGGAAAATTAAAATTCGATGACCAGTTTGTAAATGGGGCTTATAGTCCTACTAATCCCACACAGCAAACATTCAACAATACAAGCATCACTTACCTTGATGCAGCAGCCGGAATAAAATACAGTGGAATAGTTGGCTACGACTCAAGGTTTTATGTGGGCGCCGCCTATTTTCATTTTAATGAACCAAAAGTGGCTTTTAGTTCTTTAAATGATATCCGGCTGAATAAAAAATTTGTAATTAATGCCGGGCTGTCTACACCAACGAGTGAGACCGACAGGTTTATTATTTATTTTGATTATTTCATGCAGGGTGGTAATTATCTTTCACAGGGGGGTATTATTTTCCGGCATGACATCTTCCAGGAAGACCAGGATTATAGTTTTAGTGTATCGGCAGGTGCATTCCTTAGGTGGAATGATGCCATCATTCCGCTAGTGAAGCTAAATTATTATAACTGGGAGTTGGGTTTAAGTTACGATGCCAACATCAGTAAACTTGTTCAGGCCTCACAGGCAAGGGGTGGATTCGAACTTACCATGTCCTACAGCAATTTTTTAAATATCCGCAATTCTTCAGCCGATAAAATGCGATGCCCGGTTAGTTTTTAGCGGGTCTTTGGGGCAACATTTTATGAGTTTTTCTATTCTTTAAGACTTTTGATGACATTTCATGGATTTCTGCGATGATATGTTGTATCCGTGGACGCATTTCGCAAGTGATGTTCGCGTGGGAAAAATTTGATCATCTGAATAGTTGAATAATAAAATCAATTAAACTATCTTATGAGCTCATTTTTTAATCATGGTGCGATCAAATGCTGTACGGCAACAGAAGGCTACCGACCAGGTAATTGCTATTAAGGCAAATGATAATACTGTGCTTAAATCTTTGTACCATGAAAACTATTTTAAGATCGAGCAATTCGTTTTGAAGAACAACGGGTCAAAAGAGGAGGCAAAAGATGTTTTCCAGGAAGCATTTATTGCAGTTTGGAGAAGTGTTCAACTGGATAAATTTATTCCCGAAAATGAAAGCTCCCTGGATGGCTACCTGTACAGGATCGCCAGGAACAAATGGATGGATCATTTACGGTCGGTTCATAACAGTAAAATAATAACTCTTGAAGATTATGATGGCTTGCACGAGGTTGAGGAGTTGACGGAGGCGGAGAATTCATTAATTGCAGATGTGAAAATGCATTTTAAAATGCTGGGTTCCAATTGCAGGGAAATTTTAAAGCGTTACTATTTTTTTAATGAATCATTAAGAACAATTGCAGCTGCCATGAACTGGACAGAAGCAACAGCAAGAAATAACAAATACAGATGCATTCAGCAGTTAAGATCTTTAATGGGTAAAACGAAATCTTCTTGAAAAACATTGAATTCATATCGCAGGAAGACCAGGAGTTAATTGACGGGTTTTTAAATGGACAGCTTGATGAAGCTTCACATTTATCATTTCTTGAACGCATTCAAAAGGAAGCCACGTTCAGAGAAAAAGTTGAACATATGCGGTTGCTGTCAACTGGAATTAAGGAGGAGGCCCTGAAAGAAGAGATGAATAAATTTCATGCATCTCTCAGTTCGGGAACATCTTTGAAAGTTCGTTGGATGCAGTCAAAATGGATGCGAATTGCAGCGGCAGCAGTGATAGTGTTTGGTGTTTGTGTTGTCTTTATTGTAAGTGGGCAATCTAAGCAGGAAAAACTATTTGCGCGTTTCTATAAAGCCGATCCAGGCTTAATGACTACCATGAGTGCATCGGAGAATTATGACTTTAACCGGGCAATGGTTGATTATAAATCAGGCAATTTTGAAGCAGCGCTTCAGGGCTGGTTAAAATTAAGGCAATCCTCCTCATCAGATACACTTGATTATTTTATAGGATCGGCCTACCTGGCTTCAGGTGCCAATGAGGAAGCAATAAAGTATTTTGACCAGGCTCTGAAAAATGGCGAAACCGTATTTTATGATGATGCTTTATGGTATAAATCCCTTGCCCTGGTGAAAGCGAACAGGGTGGCTGAGGCTGCAATTATTTTGAAGAGTTCAAATCACCCTCGCAAAAATGAACTGCTTTCCGCTTTAAACAAAAGCAATGAATAATTTTAGAAAGTTTTCCTGCTTATTGGCCATTTTGATTTTTTCTCAAGTAGTTTTCTCACAGCTTCCAGTTAAAAGAGCCGTGCTGGAATCATTTATGCAGGCAGGCAATTATTCAGGTGCCGATTCTGTTTTGCAAATTCAGCTCGGCCACATTTTCAGTTATAATCAGTTTGATTCGCTTCCCCAATACCTGATGTACGTTGGTAAAATGGCAGAAAGAAAAAAAGATGTAAAGTTTGCCAGTTCAGAAATTAATAAATTGATCGAAAGGGTAAAGCGTCAAAAGGGAACAAACGGGCAAATTGCCAGATTATATAATTATGCAGCTGAATATTATGGTTCCCTCGGCATGAATGACCGTGCATTTTCCGAAAATATTTTAGCTTATTCATTCGCAAAAGAACAGCCCATAGATGAGAAACTCCTTGCCAGTATAAACTCCGATATGGGAACTTATGCTTTTAGAATGGGTGATGTAGCTCTGTCATCCAAACATCACAGGAGTGCCATTAATTATTATTTATCACCTGCCAATAAAGACCAGGAGGGTCTGTATGTTGCAGCAAATAATATGGGATCCATAATGTGGATGACGTCTAAGATGGACAGCGCCCTGTATTATTTCAAAATTGCCCTGAATGCATTGTCAAAAACTGACCGCACACCTATAAATCAATATTACCGTCCGGCGGTTTTAAATAACAACATGGCGGCGTTATACAATATGGAGGGTAATACCACCAGGGCAATTGAGGCAATGAACACCACAATTCGAAATCTTAGAGATTATTTAGCCATCAAAGAGTCGGTTCCAAAAAAGGCAGGTACACTGGAGTTCCAGTTTGAAGCCATAGACAACCTGGGAGGTATATACAAGGAAATTGGAGATTACAGAAAGGCAAAAGAACTGCTTGAGTATTCATTCAGCCAAAAGTTGAAACATGCTGGTGCCGATAGTTCCGGCGTGTATAAATCGCAGCTTTTACTTGGACAATTATATTATGCCATGAAGGATGATTTAAAAGCTGAAGAATATATTCTCAGGGGCTTAAACAACCTTTCTACTTCTGGTGGCAGTTATGGTTTCTGGATTGCCGATGCATGTCATTCGCTTGCGTTATTATATGATGGCCAGAAAAAATTATCGTTAGCGAGGGTTTATTACGAAAAGGCCGACAGTGTTTACGAGGAATCTTTCCAGGGCGAGTATGATGTCAGTTACCTGGAATTCTTAAGAAATGCTTCTTTGTTTTATGCAGAAAATAATGAACTGCCTGTTGCTTTTACAAAGGCAAATAAAGGATTTCAATATGTAAATAAAACACAGGGCGAAAATAACCTTAGTTCATTTTACCAGCTATTAAATCTTTCCGAAGTTTTTTTGCTGGCCCGGGATTACAACCGTTCACTAGAATACAGCAAACGGGGATTAAAAATTGTTGAACACATTTCGTCTCAGAGTTCCAATCTCCTTGACTCCGTTAAAACGCAACTTCGGGAGCCTAAAGCAATTTTGTTGAAATCAAAAGCAAACTATCATTTGCTTAAGGATAAAAATGAAAGTAACCTGCGTGAAATATTAACGGAGCTTAACAGGGCAGTTGAAATCCTGGAAAGAAGAAAGACCCTGGTTTACGATTCGCAGGATATTGGCATTTTGTTATCAGACCACAACGAATTACTCAATTTCATTAAAAAGATCACCCTCGACCTGCATAATCTCACCCGCGACCAGGGGTATATTAACAAATTGCTGGAATTACACGAGTCGGGAATTTATAATCGGTTGCGATCCAGGCTTGATAAAAATGACTCTGTTAAGTTTGCGAATGTTCCTTTCCAGGTACAACAAAGGGAATTGCTTTTAAGGAAAAAAATGAGCGAGGTACTCAATAAAAATGAGAGTCATCAGGATGGAATGACTTCTTATTTAAAGGCCGTGGAAGAGTGGAATGGATTTAAGGAAAAGATTAAAAAATCTTACCCGCATTATTATAAATTAAAGTATGAATCCGTATTCAGAAGTATAGATGATATTCAGCAATCAATTCCTTCCAGTGCTTCGATGGTAAGATATATATTTATTAATGATGATCTTTATGTGATTGTTGTTGATAAGAACTCTAAACAATTATTTTCCCTTGATGGAACAGGCCTGGAAAGCAAGGTTGCAAACCTTACCCATTATTCATCAAATTTCCAGCAGGTGTCCCAAACATTACTGGATCTGTATAACCGTCTCTGGGCTCCCTTTGCTTCGACAATTAGAAATAGGAAGATCATAATTGTACCTGATGGAGTTCTGTTCTCGCTGAATTTTGAAATATTAACACCTTCCAGGATTTTTAACTATCATGAACTGGCAAAAAACAGTTTGCTTGCAAAGCATACAATTTCCTATCATTATAGTGTTCACCTTGTAGGCAGGAAAAAGAAGAGCAGTTCGTTTAAAGAAAATTTTGTTGCCTTTGTACCCGGTTTTCTTGATACGGAAAAGGCCCGGTATCAAAGTATGGTAAAGGATTCGTTTGATATCGACAGATCTTATATTTCACTTCTTCCACAACCATTTGCTTTAAATTTTGCTGCAAAGGCTAGGAGTCTGCTGGGTGGGCGATCATTTTTAAATGAACATTCCACGGTAACAACGTTTAAAAATAATGCGGGGTCTCATAAGATCATTCATATTGGAACGCATGCCGAATCAAATAATTTGCACCCGGAATTTTCAAGACTTATATTTTCCAAATCGGGAAATGGTGAACAAAATTCGGTTTTCCTTCATGAATTGTACAATTGTGATCTTAACTCGGAACTGGCAGTTTTAACGGCATGTGAATCCGGCAAACCAGGGTTTCAGGATGGAGAAGGAATGATCTCTCTTGCCCATGCTTTTAATTATGCCGGTAGTGAAAGTATTATTACAGGGCTTTGGAAAATAGACGAAAAGGCCAGTACCATCATTATGGAAAACTTTTACCGTTTATTATTAACAGGAATGGAAAAGGACGAGGCTTTACGTGAAGCCAAATTGAAATATTTGCAAACAGAGGAAGGAAGAACGCTGGCTCCGCAATTCTGGGCCGGGCTTGTACTAATGGGCGATACCACTCCCATTGAATTTAAAAAACAAAATAACCACCTGCTGCTCTTTTTATCCATAGCTTTTTTCCTTGGTCTTTCAGCATTTTTATTCTTTCGTAAGGGAAGTTCCCGGTAGACTGACACTTTTTACTTCCTTTTTTCCTTTTTGTCGAAAATTGTTGATGACAATTCATCTTTTGTTCCGATGTAATAGTATTGGCCAATGCCCATAGAGGTAATTATCCTTTATGGGAGGAGGTTTATGCAAAGGGCTTCAAAAAATGGGTGAAACCTTAGCAACCGTCCTTTGGTCTTGTGAAAAACCTTTACCATTCAATTGGTAAGAATCCTTTCCCTCCCGATCCTTTCAATCTGTGAATTTCCATTGCCATTCTTTATTGGAATGGAGGACTATCAAACCTACTGTAATGAATAAATTTTACCTGCCGGTATTTATTTTCCTTGCTTTATTCTTCAGCATCGAAACATCTTATGCACAATCGTATTTTGAAACCGAGCCAAACAACAGTTTTGCCACTGCCGGTTTACTAAAGAAAAATAACGACACGCTGGGGGCAAGTATTGGAGGTGCTGATGCTATTGATCACTTCATATTCGAACTTGATTATTTCTACAACCTCAATTATAAAAGTGGAACTATTGTTTTAAATGTGAGCGTGACCAATACAGGCACTGAAGAAAGCTGGATAAAAGCAGAGATATTCAATGGACTTGAAGCTGCGGGTTTAATTCATAGCGAGAATATCAATGGTACGGTAGCTCCAGGTGCTACAGTTAATAAAACTATTAGAATATGCGGGCTGGCGAAAGATGATTATTTCATAGCCATGACAACGAATGGTAATTTCAATTACAAATTACACTGGTATTACTCCGATCCAAATCCAAATGACGAACCTAATGATTCCAGGGCCACTGCCTTTCCTATAACTTATGATACCTTAAATTCAAAAAGGCAATCTGTATACTATAAATACAGGAATGAAGTTGACACTGTTGACTTCTTTAAAACTATTTTACCTGCCGGTAACTATGATAATGTCAATCTTGATATCCTGGCCAAGAACAACAGTTGTGAGAATGGAAAGTGGATCATGTATGCGCTGTATAAAAATGAAAGTGAAATACCCTTAGAAACGGGATACATTGGCACTCCATCTGTTGCAAGTTTTACAGAAGTGTTTACTTCATTTAACCTTTCAGATTTTAACCAGGGCGATTCCCTGTTTATAAAAATATGGTCCAATGCAGCATTTGGTTTTGAACTCAAATATTCCGGGGTATCCATTGATTATGTAGATGAAGTAAATGATTATTCATATGATCAATACAGTGCTGAATTTCTGGGACAGAACCAGTTAATAACCGGCCAGGTTGGATATCATGTTATGGACGGGAATGATTACTTATACGATGAGTATAATGATCCCCTTACTGATAATTACGATAATTATTCAATTACAGTTCTTCAGGATGGAGTGCTGACACTGAATTTTACTGCCCGAAACGATGATTGTGGATATGGACTGTACTACAGCATTCTCGATGAGTTTGGAAATGAAATTGACGATCTAGATTACCTCGAAATTGCCAGCTGGTGGGGCACCTGCATGGATGATGTAGCGAAAACAGATAAGCATTATGCCGTTATGGCGGGAACTTACTGGATTTCTATTTTTAATGGAAACAGCGGAGTACCCGACAGGATGAGTTATTCACTGAAATATAATTTTTCACCCTATAATAGTGGAGGTCAGTCAGATCCGGAACCAAATTACAGTAATGCTACAGCAACGCCGGTTAATGAAGGTGATACCGTAAAGGGGTATGTTAGATTCATTTCAAGCGAGTATGACCCAAATGATTATTTTAAAACAACCATGCCTGCAGAATCAAAAATTAGAGTATATCTAAAGGCAATTTACCGAGGACCTTCTGAAGCAACAGGCAGCTATAACACATTTTCATTTCAATGCCAGACAAATGGCTTTTACCGATCAATTCCCTCAGCACCACCAGTTATTGGTGCATTCTCTGTCAACGATCAGCAAATTACTCCTCCGGGGAATGAAAATACTCCCGATTTTCCCATAATTGAATTTCTAACAAGTGATACAGTATTTCTGGACACGTTTGTAATTAATGCAGTTCCGCAGGGGCTTGTTTATTTTAGAATTACTTCCGACGAAGCCTGGGAATATGAATTCAGGTTTGAAATTGAAGATTCTCTTACCGGCCCGAATGATATAGAACCTAACAACTCCTTCACAGAAGCCCAACAGGTGTTGGCTTCCGATACAACGCATGGTAGAATCCGACACGTGGTAAATGGGGCAAGCGACATTTATGATTATTTTATTTCAGAAACATCGGCCGATGGTAAGATAAAAGTATTTATTGAAGCCACTCATACCGGAACAGTATCAAATCCAGGATCGGATTATTTATTCTTTAATGTGTTTAATGGAAGTAAAGCTTCAATTGAGGGAATCATCGTGGGAAATAATGTAGACGTGATGCCCGGGCAAACGGTTTATGATACGGTTGAAATTTGTGGATATGCTGCGGATACCATCTACTTCCGTTTCAGCGGCAACAAAAAATTCTCCTATAACTTCCGATATGAACTTTCCGATACCGTATACAATAATTTAGAGCCGGATAACAATTACGGTCAATCTACAGTTATTAAAGGAAATCATACAGGTAGTGGTACGCTGGGGTATCGCAAACGCGGGGTTACGGATAATAATGATTACTATAAAATATTTTTTGGCAGCAATGACAGTTTAAAAGTAAATGTTACTGCAACCAATACTGGTTGTAATAACGCGGGAATGCGCATGTATGTATACAATAAAAATCATTCGCAGATATTAAACAGGTTTATCTCAGGCAGTAACAGCGTTGCTCCGGGAGAAGTTGTTTCTGACAGTTTTAAAATAGCTGTAAATGCTCCGGATACAATTTTTGTAAGATTCGAATCGTCCAATCCCTTCACCTATAATTTTTCTACAGGTCCATTGGTTCCTTCTTCTTTTTATTCGATACAGGGCGACAGCACTGTATGTTTTGGCCCGCAGGTTTATAAAGCCATTGGCGTTTCGGAAGACGATGTAACCTATCACTGGAGTTTACCTTCCGGTGGCGGCACTATTACTTACACCGACAGTATTGCTACCGTAAACTGGAACCAGAGTGCTATTTTACCTCTTCAGCTTATTCTTACCAACAGCTCGGGAAGTTCAACTCCAAGAATATATAATGTAATTGTAAATGACAATACGCCAACCCAGGTGCCGGTTGTGTATAATTTCGCAAGAAATCTCAGCAGCTTTGGTATACCTCCCGGCGCAATGATTCAGTGGTACCGAAACGGAATTGCTATTGAAGGTGCAAATGATTCGGTTTATTATGCACAACTACAGGGGTCTTACTACGCAAGGTTTCAAAATGATTGTGGATCAGGACCCGTTTCTAATGAAGTTTCGTTTCCGGCAGATGCAGTTAGCCAAAGCATCACCTCCTCAAATATTGATTCTATAGCCATTAGTCCCGCATTGTCTATTCCACTGCAGGCTGTATCCAGCTCAGGTTTGCCAGTATTTTTTCAGCTGATCAGCGGCAACGGGCAAATAATCAATGATAGTTTAAAGGTAAATGCACGCGGAAATTTTGTAATAAAAATTATGCAGCCGGGGGATGATATTTACAGCAGTGCACCTGAGATAATTGATACAATTCTTGTAGTAAAAGGCGATCATTCTGTTGTATTCCATCCAATTTCATCAAAAATATATTCCCCTGGAGGAAGTTTCCAATTGTCAGCCACAACTACTTCAAATTCGGGGATATCCTATTCAATTGTGTCTGGCAACGCACTCATAAGTGGAGGTTACCTGTTGTATAGAGGTGCCGGATTAGTTACCGTACGTGCATTTCATAGTGGCAATGATAATTATAATGCCGCTGCCC
>JAEZCV010000025.1 GCA_023429985.1 Bacteroidota bacterium
TCTGGGACTCCACATAGCCGGACCTTTTGACCTGTTCAGCATTCTGAATTGGATCATAGATAGGTCGGAAACTATTCCTGAATAACCCCCCAGTGCATCTATTTCCCGAACAATCTGGCCTTTGGCAATTCCTCCCATGGCGGGATTGCAGCTCATTTGGGCTATTGTCTGCAAATTCATTGTTATGAGAAGCACTTTTGAACCCATATTGGCTGCGGAGGCTGCCGCTTCACAGCCGGCATGACCGGCCCCTACCACTATAATATCATAATCCTGAAACATGCCGCAAAGTTAATGGGAGCTGAGGGCCAGCGGAGTGTTAATTTTTTGTTCCACGTGGAACAAAGGGGATGTTTAATTACCACTTTAATATTACCCTAGAGAGCTACTCAACGTTTCACGTGGAACATTTCGATGCCCAAGGCTTAATAGCTATTTAAAAATTCCGCTAACCAGGCATCCTCCATTGATCTCATTACCCTGGCATCCCTGGCCGACTTATCCTTATATCCTAAAAGGTGCAGGGCGCCGTGAAATATTACCCGAAGTAATTCAGATTTGAAGGTTGCTGAAAAACTGGAAGCGTTTTCTCTTACACGTTCTATAGAAATATAGATATCTGCTAAGAGTGGTTCATCCATGCCACTAAGTTCAAAGGTTATAATATCGGTAAGCGTGTTGTGGTTCAGGTGGGTTTGGTTTAATTCCAGCAGGTAATCATCAGAACAAAAAATATAGTTAATAGCTTCCACCGCTTTTCCTGCATTGCTTAATTTACTTAACAGGAAAGCTTTTAAAATTCCCGGTTTTGGAAACCTGTAGCTGATATCTGCAGAATGAAATTGTATAGGTCCTGAAGCTTTTGCCATTTTTCAAATTTCGTAAACCCTTTCCTATTGATTGCTATAGCTTTGGGCTATGAAGTTGTCAGACCTAAAATCAGGTGAAAGAGGAAGGATCAAGGCTTTCGAAAGTCCGGAGATCGAGATCAAGTTGATGGAAATGGGTTGTATTCCCGGGGAGATAGTGGTAGTTGAACAAAAAGCCCCACTTGGAGACCCTATTTCTATCAGGGTTGCCGGTTATTCCCTCAGTTTAAGGATCAATGAAGCCAACCAGATTATAATTGAAAGATAAAATCCTGATAATCAAATACTTAAATGAAGATTGGATTATATTTTGGTTCTTTTAACCCCATTCATACAGGACACCTTATCATTGCCAGTCATATTTTAAATGAAACGGACCTCAAAAGAATCTGGTTTGTAGTTTCTCCCCATAATCCTTTCAAGGCAGCATCGGGGTTATTAAACGAGTATGAAAGGTTTCATCTTGTTCAGTTGGCAGTGGAAAACGACCTGAGGCTGAAACCTGTTGACATTGAATTTTCGCTTCCAAGGCCTTCTTATACGGTTCATACCCTGGCCTATCTTCAGGAGAAATACCCGGAAAATGAATTTTCCATCATTATGGGTTCCGACAGTTTTCAAAACCTTCCCAGGTGGAAGAATGCAGAGGTGATCTTAAAAAATTACCAGCTGATAATTTACGAGAGACCCGGATTTGCGGTAGAAAATACAATGGGGGCTAACATTATGAAGATGAAAGCGCCCTTACTTGAAATTTCGGCTACGCATATACGTGAGCTGGCTGCTTCAGGCAAGTCAATTAAGTATTTGGTTCCACCCGAAGTGGAAGAAGAAATTATTCGTTCTTCTTTATACAGAAAAAATCAAAAGAAATAGCCAACAGTAAGGCAGGCGGCAACAATTAATGGTGAAGGGATTTTAGTGAATTGCAACAATGCAAAGGTTGTCAGTATTACCAAAATATTTATCAGGCTGTTGGCTGTAGCTCCGGCAAGAGAAATATCCTTCATAATAAATAAGGTAGATGCTATCATAATTCCTACAACTGCAGCATTGATCCCTTCCAGCGACCGGTAAACAACCGCATACTTTTTAAGGTTACTCCAAATGGGGAAGAAGAATAATACCAGCAAAGCACTGGGAAGAAAAATGGCGATGCTTCCAATAAGGCATCCTATAGCCTGCATGGTTCTTCCCTCCTCTCTCAATGCCATGCCACCGGAAAATGAGGCTATTGCGAAAACAGGACCCGGCATCGCACGCACAATTCCCATTCCGGTAACCATATCTTCTTTTTCAATATGAATCATATTGGCCGCTTCCTGTGGCGATTTATTTTTCAGGTTCTCGGGCCTTACAGAAAACTGTTCATACATCATGGGCATCAGCACCTGGCCTCCTCCAAAAACAAGACTGCCCATACGATACATGTTTTCAAACAGGTTGGCCTGTTTTCGGTTTTCCCATTGATTGGTCCTGGCAAGCTCACTGATTACCCCTGCCACCAAAAAAATGATGGCGAACAACCAGATATTACCCCACTTGATTTTTTTTCGCGGCGTTGCCGGCTGAGGAATTCTTTTTTCACTAAGGTTGGTGGTAAATCCTGCCAACACGATCAGCAAAGGAAATATCCAGGGATTTTTAAATAATAAGTAAGTGGCTATTGTACATGCCAGCATTATCACCCACGTTATAGTATTTCTTACCGAAATGCCAAAAGCCATATAGGCAGCATAAGCAAGAAATCCAACGGCCAGTGACGGAATGAATTTGAAAATATCTGTATGCAAGGAAGTCTTATCAACAGAATGAAGAAAAAATGAAAATACGCCCATTAATATGCATGCAGGCGCAATCCAAATAAGCAGCGTAACAATGGCAAGTGATATACCTCCTCTTTTGTAACCTATTAAAGTTATTGTTTGTGTTGACGATGCCCCGGGCAGCAAATTACAGAATGCATTATATTCCAATAACTCCTGTTTACTTACATAAGGCGTTTTTTGCACGAACATTTTCATCATCATGGCAATATGTGCCTGCGGACCGCCAAAAGCGGAAATACTATAGAGGAAGACATTCTTAAGAAAAGGAACGTGCCGCAACATCATAGCGCGATAAATTTATTGATATTCTTTTTCCCTCATCATATTATTTATATAAGCTGTCA
>JAEZCV010000067.1 GCA_023429985.1 Bacteroidota bacterium
GATCAATAGTCAGCACCACTATCCCCATCATCTTTAAAAGAACATACAAAACGATTCAACCTTTTGTTTCATGGCACAAGCAGATGACACAGATTTGGCAGATGATCGCTGATAATACTCCGCTTAATCTAAGTTCCTCTATTGAATGTAGATGTCTAATCTGCGCAAATCTGGCCAATCTGCGTCATCTGCGTTCCATTCCTCCTATGGGTTCAAAACGCAACGCACATAAAAATTCAGGCTCGCAATAAAATAGATTTAGTTTCCCGGAGTTTAAGGAAAACTGCCTGCGCTTCCTGGTCCTGGTAAGCCTGGGCCCATTGAACATACCGATGAAAATCGGCCGATGCAGGTGCATGCCCGCTGATCTTTCTCACCAGTTGTTCCGGCATACCGAGGCAAAGCATGGTGGTAATAGCGGTACGGCGCATGGTATGTGTTGAAGCCACATCGCAAAAGCGAAATTTCTTTTCTGCATTGTTAGTATTCCTGACCACTTCCATAACCCCTCTCCTTTCCCTTATAAGTTCAACCTCTTGTACAAAGCCTGCAAGTTCCATAAGTTGCTTTATACAGGCATTCAGGTTTGACTTATTAAATTGGAAGCAGTCTCCTTATTAGTTTTCCAGAATATTTTTTATAGATCTCAATACAATAATCCGGCAGGTTAATCAGGGTTTGTGTAGCTGTTTTTTGAGAACGTACCGAAAGGTAGTGCCGGTTGTTGGAAGTCCTGATATGTTGCGGCTTCAAAGCCAGGAGATCCGACACGCGTAAAGCCACAGTGCATCCAAAAACAAAAACATCTTTAGTTTCCTGCATCCTCGGGCTGAGGCTTTTTTCAAAATCCTTATCATAGATCAGGAAATTAAGTTCCTCAGGCAGCAGGGGAAAAATAGCAATGGCTTCCTTTCTTACATAAAACTGTTTATAAAAATTCCCTGCGTGTATGGTAGTTTCGCAATTCAGATAATTAAAAAAGGTTTTAATCAGTTTTATCTGGCTTCCTGTATAATTATCAAAGAAGTTTTTCCTATTGTACAAATAGGATGTAAATTTTAAATAAAAGCGTTTCCAATATAATTTTTCCGAATGAAATTGTTTTGCATTGAGTTTTATTGCGGAGATAATTCTGAGATTAAAATTTTCCTCCTGGCAAAATTCCCTGATAAGTCTTAAACAGGCCTGGTAATTGGCAATCGTTCCAACAGAAATTCTTTTTCCATTAGGCTGCAGCCTCCTACCCTTTTTACTTTCCAGGATGAATTTTTCAAAAAGCTCAAAAAAGCAATAGGTTTTCTTCTGTTTCATAATTAGTGGTTTAATAAAAGCATTAAAATGACTTAATTATTGCATTTTTTAGCAGATAAGGCTATTTTTAAAACCGACAAGTTCTTTGATAAGCCTTTGCCGGACTACGTTAGAACTAACAACGTTATTATCCTTTTGGGATGATGATGCCGGGAAGGAAGTTTTCAACTTCTGGAAGTTATAGGTATGGGTTTAATGGGAAAGAGAATGATAATGATGTGAAAGATGTTGAAGGGAGCCAGCAGGACTATGGATTGAGAATTTATGATCCTAGACTTGGGCGCTTTCTTTCTGTTGATCCATTGACACATTCGTTTCCTTGGTATACGCCTTATCAATTTGCGGGAAATATTCCAACAATTGCAATAGACTTAGACGGCGCTGAGGAATACATCATCATCAAATGGGTACACCGTGGACAACTAAGAGGTATAGGTGTAATTAAAGTGCCGGATGATAAGTATGTGCAAACTGAGAAATACAAAAGCTTAATGATGAGATATAGAATTGCGGAAGGAGATTTAAAATCCGATCTAGCTGCCTTGAGAAATCAGAAAAGCAATCGAAAAACTGAGGCAGCCATAAACGAAAAGCAACTTCAATTAGATCAATTGACTAAAGCAAGAGACGAAGCTCAGGTAGCTTTCAAAAATTCAAATAAAGGAAAAGCAATAGTTGAGGTAAGGGAGACTTCTGAAGTTGATTACGTTTCAGCTGAAACCATTATGTCTGCGCTCGACAATATATTTGATAATTTAAGTGCTTATGTAAAGGAGGAAAATGTTAAAAGCCTTACTGCAAATGATCAACAAATGACGGAAACCGGTATGGCTGACAGATTGAAATTTGATGATCCCAATCATGATGGTTCGGTGAAGAACATGACCGCAATACCGATACGGAGATTCTATAATGTGACTTTTTCGACAGGAAGTTCAGAATTGGACGATGAAGGAAAATCTTTAGTGAGAAGCCTTGCAGCGACCCTGCTTACTTTACCTTATTTGAATGTTACAATTGTTGGACATACTGATAATGTAGGTTCGTCAGGTGACAATAAACTATTATCCTTAGAAAGGGCTAAATCTGTGAGATCGCATTTGATGGGTCTTTCACCGAAAATAGATAAAGATAGGATATCTACTGACGGCCAAGGTGCTGCTAATCCAATAACGAGCAATGAGAATGAAGAAGGACGAAAAACAAACAGGCGTATTGAAGTTGTTCAAAATAATTGATATATGAAATATATTGTTAGCTGTATACTTATTTTCATAAATGCAGGTTTTAGTTATGGCCAGGCATGTAGTGATTATAGTAAAATTCTTAAATTGTTGGATACGGTTAGGATAACGAAGATTACAGAATTGAAAATCGGGTTTTCTCAGGGGGCAACAAGAGACACATTAATTCATTATGTTGGACATTATGATGACCTGGGGAATTTGGTAAGGGAAGAGAAGGATTTTGGATTCCGAAATGATTTAGGTGAATTTAGACCCCGTCAGGTTATCACATACAGATATAATTCCGATTCTGTATTTGTTTATTCAAAAATGGAAAAGCTATCGCCTTATTTAGCCATCAGCAGGGATTACCCCCCTATGAGTACAACCTTCGTCAGTGATAGTATAAACAGGCCTAAAGAAGAAATAAGAGTCCACCACTACGGAATTGGGACTGATCGCAAAGTATACATTTACGAGGGAAATTGGTTGCGTAGGATAGAATGTTGGAAGCAACGTAATCAAGAACGGCCGATGCTTGCCTATTACTACACCATTTTATATGAATTAGCTAAGTAATAGTGAAAATACTTAATTAAAGGGGCTGGCTTTTGTAAAATTTCACCCTGGGTTTTCTTTATACATTGGAAAAATAAATGTTTATAGTGGTTGATTGGTTACTTTTCTTTTTGCGATAGTATGAACCACTAAAGCACTAAAATCATCAACTATACCTAAACTGCCTCGGGCAACCGTATCATGAAAGATGTGGCGAGCCAGCAGACTTGATAAGTGCGGGATGCCTCGGGCAATGTGATGTCGGTATATTATAAGGATGTTAATGCCTCGCAGCATTTGGTTCAAACAGAGTTGCATTTATATGGCAGCAGCAGGCTGGGAATATTCCATGTGAACCAGCGTGTAGAAAATGTTCCGGACAATTCCATTTATTTATCAACCTTGCCGGAGAGGGGATTGATAGTACCATTTGAAAGAGGCAGCAAACGCTATGAGTTAACCAACCATTTAGGAAATGTGTTAGCCACTATCAGCGACAGAAGAATTCCCGTAACTTTAAGCGGCTCTTTGATAGACCATTACGAGGCGGAAGTGATTTCTGCAAATGACTATTATCCTTTTGGGATGATGATGCCGGGTAGGAAGTTTTCAGCTTCGGGAAGTTATAGGTATGGGTTTAATGGGAAGGAGCAGGACTACGAAACAGCCAGTACGTCTACTTATGATTATGGATTTA
>JAEZCV010000018.1 GCA_023429985.1 Bacteroidota bacterium
GAAGTATTCCATTGCACCATTGGAGAAGATGTGAAAGAACTAAGCTAGTAAAAAGTTGAAAGCAAATCACAACATCCTCCGCAAATCTTCCGTACCAGCTTCCGATGTGAAAGAACTAAGCTAGTAAAAAGTTGAAAGCAAATCACAACAAAACAATGATATGGCACTAGAATTTGACTGATGTGAAAGAACTAAGCTAGTAAAAAGTTGAAAGCAAATCACAACCGAAAGGTATTTTCGCCATTTGTCCAATGAGATGTGAAAGAACTAAGCTAGTAAAAAGTTGAAAGCAAATCACAACCCGTAGCGGCCATTCCGTTGTTTTTTGGCAGATGTGAAAGAACTAAGCTAGTAAAAAGTTGAAAGCAAATTAGCTTGAAACTGATCCGGATCTTTAAGAAAATCCCGGAATACCCCATCATTACTTGTTTGCATTCTTCAATGCGGCCTTTTCCCTTTTTTCGCGTGCCCTGAGAACCGCCATATCCTGTCGTTCCATTTCAGTGTCACTAAGCATGGAAATAAATTCATGAACGTCAAGTTTGTAAAACTTACACAACTTTAAAGCCATCAGAAAACTCAATTCTCTCTTTCCACGTTCAATACCACTATATGTGGTGTATGATACCTGTAAGGCATTTGATAATTCCTTAGGAGTCGGCCTATAACGCAACCTTAGCTGAAGCAACAATTGACCAAGAGTTAGTCCGATTTCTGAATCGCCGATCTTCATAGTAATATAAATTTATTCCCATTCACTGATCTATGGTTTAAATGTATTGATTATATAAAATTACCGGCGAAGTCATGATTAAAGGATAATCCTGCTAATTTAAATATCATTCCTTAATTCATTATCATTGGATATTTACAGAAATAGTTTTTTATTGTCTATCTTAAACTGAATTCAGGGCATGCTTACATTAAAAAAACGCATTTCAAACCTCGGACAATTCACTGCTCATCGCGAAATATCCAATCCCGTTATTTCAAAAGCCTCCGTTGGCTGGCATATTGAACATTGCCTTCTTACCATAAATTATGTTATTGATGCGCTTGATAAATCAAATCCTGCAGATTATAAACCAAGATCCGATTACAGGAGATTGCTGGTCATGCTCTTTGGAATTATACCCAGAGGAAAAGTTAGGGCTCCTAAAAAAGTGCAACCTGCGTTAATGATTGATGAGTTAACCCTGGCTGTTCATTTTGCAAATACGGAAAGAAACCTGGAACTTCTCGGCAAACTGGAATCGCAGAAATATTTTACCCATCCTTTTTTGGGCGATTTCAAATTAAAACCTGCCATTAAATTCCTTTCAATTCATACAAATCATCATTTGAAAATTATTAAAGACATCATTAATAAAACCCGTGAACCTAAATCAATATAAAGTGCATTTTTATATTCATTGGAAAACAACAAAATGCAACCTTGCTAAAACCGGCTGCCATTATTAAATGATATCAAAATGAAACTTCTATCTTTATTAGTGCTATTGTTATTGCTTTCTTTTCATTCCCAATGCCAAAATAACAACCCTGATTCCTTATTATTTCTAAAAGCCAAAAAGGCATTTCAAAAATTTGAACTTGAGCATGGAGGATATATTCAAACTCCCAATGTAAAAATGCACTACTTAACATGGGGAAACCGCAACGGAATGCCTCTCGTATGGATACATGGAACATACAGCAATGCTTATGAGTTTTATGAATATGCCGATTCCTTAATTCTACATGCATATTATATAATCGCAATTGATTATTATGGACACGGCCTTACACCAATTCCTGAAAAAGACGTCTCTCTTTACCACGTTGCAGATGATATTAAAATATTGCTGGATTATTTAAAAATTGACAAGACAGTTATAGGAGGTTTCTCCAGAGGGGGTTCCATAGCTACAGCATTTTATGATACCTACCCGGAGGCAGTATTGGGAATTATCCTGGAAGACGGCGGATCAGTGGCCTGGCCAACGGCAGACCACAATGAATCAATTGATTCATTAAGCGCCAGTCTGATTAGTGATTTTGAAGAATTTTCAAAGACCATGAACCCGGAATTCAATTCGGAATATGAAGCAGTAAAAGAATATTCTGACCTTAATTTTGAAAGCAGCGTTTTCCGGGCGCTTTCTTCCGTAAAACAAAATAAATCGGGAAAATGGCAAAGCGACCCGGGTCTGTCAGAGTTCCTGGGCGAACAAACTGCCGGCGATATTTTAAATTTAATGTACCGGCCTTTTTCTTCGCCGCATTTGTTTGGTGCCTCAACAGCCCTAATCTTTCCCAAAATTATTTACAGGAACCTGCACGTTCCCTTACTTATCCTTGATCCTGTTTCCGAAAGGGACAGGTTTCCCTATGAAGAGGAAAATGAAGAACTTCAAAAACAACACCCAGAACTCATAATTCATAAAATTTATAATGATTCCTCTCATGGCTTAAAGTTTCAACACCCTGTGAAGTTCCTTGGAGATGTTTTATTGTTTCTTAACACTGTAAAAGATTTCCATTCCACCAGGAATTGAATACATCAAGCCATTACCTTACAGGCCATTTAACTTATAAGCACTAAATCCTTTTTTATTATGAATCTCATCGCCAAAGCCACCATTCAAATTCAAAAACCCATAGAAGAAGTTTTTGAAGCAATTGTTAACCCCGAAAAAATGACGAAGTATTTCATTTCTGAAAGCAATGGAAGAATGGAAACAGGAAAAGAACTGCTTTGGCAATTTCCCGAGTTTCCAGGCGAGTTTCCCATAAAAGATATTCAAATTGAAATCAATCGCCGGATTTCATTTGTCTGGGATGAAAAAACAATAGTAAGTATTGAACTGGAGGAAAAGCCCAACCACAATACGTTAGTAAGGGTTAAGGAAGATGGTAAGGAGTTGAATGATGCCAACCTGAAATGGGTAATTGAAAATACGGAAGGATGGGCCAATTTCCTGGCTTGCATGAAAGCATGGCTTGAATATGGAATTGAACTGAGAAAAGGAGCTTTTGATTTTATGAGGCAGAGTCAGTCATAATGAAACTTTTCTTATACCCGAATTTTACCAGCTTAACTTATTAATGTAAAAAAACCGGCTGCAAGTGCGGCGCCGATCATAGGACCCACCACAGGTACCCATGCATAGCTCCAGTCGCTGCTGCCCTTTGTTCCCATAGGTAAAATAGCGTGCATAATGCGCGGACCCAAATCTCTTGCTGGATTGATGGCATATCCTGTTGTACCTCCTAAACTCAACCCAATTCCTAACACAAGCAGTGCAACAGGCAGGGCATCCAGTGCTCCTAAACTGCTGCTGGGTGCAATAATAAATAACACGCCTAATATCAATACAAAGGTTCCAATAATTTCAGAAAGAAGATTGTGAAACGGACTTCTAATTGCAGGAGCTGTACTAAATACAGCAAGCTTCAAACCTGCATCCTGAGTTGCTATAAAATGTTTATAGTAAACCACCCAGGTTGTAAATGATCCCAGCATGGCTCCTATGAACTGGCCTGCCATGTATTGAGGCACATCCTCCCATTTGGTTTTTTGCAGCAATGCAAGTGCAAATGTTACTGCCGGATTAATATGCGCACCGCTGGCCTTCGCCGCAACAAACACTCCCACAAATACTGCCATGGCCCATCCAAAGGTGATCACGATCCATCCGCTGCCTAAACCTTTCGACTTATTCAATAAAACATTGGCCACAACCCCCGAGCCTAAAAGGATCAGGAAAAATGTTCCTATAATTTCTGCAATGAATATACCCATGTTTATAAATTAGGTTTCATTAATCCTGCTCACTCCAGGCTCTTGCCGCTTTAATAGCCTTCTTCCAGTTCTTTTGCAACTCTTTCCTGCTGTCTTCCTCCATTTGCGATTCAAATGCACGTTCCATTTGCCAGTATGCTTCCACTTCTTTAATATCATTCCAATAACCCGAGGCAAGTCCGCTAAAATAAGCTGCTCCCAGGGCGGTTGTTTCTGTAATCTTTGGCCTTACCACTTTCGTATTCAATATGTCGGACTGGAATTGCATTAAATAATTATTGGCAGTTGCGCCTCCATCAACTCTCACTTCTTTTATTTGAATGCCTGCATCTGCCTCCATTGCTTTTAATACATCCATGGTTTGATAAGCAATACTTTCAACCGCCGCCCTGGCAAAATGCGCATCGGTAGTTCCCCTGGTGATGCCAACTACAATACCGCGGGCATGCTGATCCCAATAAGGCGCGCCTAAACCTGTAAAGGCAGGCACCATATAAATTCCTCCATTATCTGTTTCTTTCATTGCCAGGGCCTCCACATCCTTTGAATGTTGTATCAGCTTCAATCCATCGCGTAACCATTGAACCACGGCACCGGCAATAAACACACCTCCTTCCAATGCATAATGAACATCATTATTGATCTTCCATGCAACCGTTGTAAGCAAATTATTTTTCGATTCAACAGGTTTGTTACCCGTATTCATTAACATGAAACAACCCGTGCCATAAGTGTTTTTTACCATCCCCGGTTGCGTGCACATTTGTCCAAACAAAGCCGATTGCTGGTCTCCTGCAATGCCGGAGATTGGGATATCCACCGCCGTTAGCAGCTGCTGGGTATAACCATATACTTCACTGTTGGACCTAACCTCTGGCAACATGGAAGCAGGGATCTCAAAAAGTTTTAAAAGATCTTCATCCCATTGCAAGGAATGAATATTAAAAAGCATGGTGCGACAGGCATTGGTTACATCAGTGGCATGCAATTTACCGTTGGTAAGTTTCCACAATAGCCAGGAATCAATAGTTCCAAAACATAGATCGCCATTTTTAGCTTTTGCTTTTGCGCCCTCCACATTATCGAGTATCCATTTTAGTTTTGTAGCCGAAAAATAGGCATCGGTAACCAGTCCGCTTTTTTCTTTGATCATTTCCGAAGAGCCATCTGCCTTCAGTTCATCGCAGTAAGACGAAGTTCGCCTGTCCTGCCATACTATGGCATTATAAACAGGCTGAGAACTATGCCTGTCCCAAACAACGGCGGTTTCCCTCTGATTGGTA
Organism: Bacteroidota bacterium; assembly: GCA_023429985.1. Taxonomy (GTDB): domain Bacteria; phylum Bacteroidota; class Bacteroidia; order Chitinophagales; family Chitinophagaceae; genus Flavisolibacter. The sequence goes on from JAEZCV010000018.1 coordinate 5,068, forward strand.
ATTCCTATGGAAATTATATCGTGAATGGTTAATCCTGCTTTCAAAACCGCTTCTGTGGCCACACCAATTTGTGTGGACCATATTTCATTTGGATCGTGTTCCACCCATCCCGGCCGGGGAAATATTTGTGTAAATTCTTTTTGTGCAATTGAAATAATATTGCCATTCTTATCAAAAATAATAGCCCTTGAACTGGTAGTTCCCTGGTCTAAAGCAAGAATATATTTAGACATGCGCGTTTGTTAAATGAAGATTGCATGTGTTCAATCGAGATCATTGAATAGGTTGGGATAGTCCGATATGATTCCATCAACTTCCAGTGATACCAGCCTTTTCATTTCTTCGATGTTGTTTACAGTCCAGGGAATTACCTTGATCCCTTTTTGCCTGCATGCCTCCATAAGTTTTTTGTTTACCAGGGAATAATGCGGACTGTAAGCGTTGGGAATAAAACCGAGTTGCGCAAGTTGTTCATCCAGCGATCTTTTGTCAGTTCCCTCAATTAACAGCGAAGTAGAAACATGGGGATATTTTCTTTTAATAATCTGCAAAGCACGAAGATCAAAAGATTGCATGATGGTTCTGTCGAGTACCCCCGCTTTCCTGATCTCAGAAATAACCAGGTCAACAAATTCTTCTATCTGTGGATGTTTTATACCATCGCCGGAAGGCTTTGATTTGATCTCGATATTGTAATTTAATTCTAGTTCCCTTTTCTGGCTGTGTAATTCAGATGCATTGATCAGATCTGAAAGTAGCGGTTTATACACTGCCATCTTTTCCTGTTGTGGAAAATCGGGATGCGGTTTCATACCAACATCATATTTTTTGATGCTGTCGTAACTCATTTTGTAAAGCATTAGTTTTTCGCCTTCTGCTTTTGAAAGTGTCTTTCCTGCAGGTGTTGTGGTTATATTATGATGAAAATAAACATCATGTGATACCACCACTTTTTTATCGGCAGAAATCACCACATCCATTTCAAGTGTGTGCACACCCAGGTCAATGGCTTTTATCATAGCAGGAATGGTATTCTCCGGCATAAGCCCCCTGCTTCCCCGATGTCCCTGGAAATCAATTTGATTGTTCATTCTGTTATTTGATGCATTTGGATGAGCACTGCCGCAGGAAGTTATAATTACTGCAGCAGAAAATCCTGAAATAAACCTGAATAATGAGATCATTATAAATATTTTCCGTTTTTGAGAATAGCTGCCCAGTGCTTATACCCTTCAGCATTCAGATGGAGGCCATCGTACGTATACTTTGCATCCAGTTTCTTATCACTGTCAAGGAAATGAGGATGAAGATCGATCAAAACAATATTTTCTTCCATGGCAATCTTTCGCAATGTTTCATTAACAAATGCAATGTGTTCATCCTTGTTATAATGATTTTTGAACTGCGTGAAATTATTATTTACCGGCAGCAGGGTTTGAAAATAGATCCTGGTTCTGGGTGATTCAGCTTTGATCCTTTTGATGATCTTCCTGTAATTGGAAACTATTAAACTATCAGGAATATTACGGGATATATCGTTGATGCCAATCAAAATAAAAACTTTTGCAGGCTGACCTTCCGTTACTTCAGATAATCTTTCCAGAACACCAAAAGAAATATCTGCACTGATACCCCTGTTGCGGGCACGTTTGTTTTTTAAAAGCTCCATCCAGTCAACACCGGCTGTAATACTGTTGCCTAAAAAAACAATATCCTTTTTAGAATCAGGAAAGGATCTAAAAAGCTCCACCTTATTTTGAAATGCAGCGGGGCGGTAACTCGTATCATATTTCGGCTGTTGCGCATGAATGGTTGCCTGTTGAACAAGCAAAAAGAATACAAACAGATAGCGTTTCATTAATTATGCTTTAATTTTTTCATTAACAATTGAATGGGTTGATGTGAACTGATTTCCAAACCTGTCGGTGGCTACCAGTTTTACCAATGAAGCCGATGCAGGAATTACAGCTTTAAACAAATGCCCGGTAGGTTGTGGCTCAGCAAAACTTCTTGGCTTAGGCAGGTTGGGACCCAACATAAGCTTATAAGCAAGCGGATCAAACCCTTCAAACTGCTCCATCCTTCCTTGTGAAACACCATCAACAAAATACTCATTTTTCCATTCCGGATCGTAATTCCAGATATTTGCGATCAGTTGTTTTTCTGTTTCATTATAATCCTCGAAGAATAAGTTCATCTGGTGATCCAAAGGCTTTCCGGTGGATTTATACTTCCAGCTCAATTCATTTCCCTGCACTTTATACACTCCATAACCAGAGGGAGTACCATCGCTGCATACAGGGCCCGTCCACCAGGCACCACAAACAGTTCCATGATTATGTTCAAATATATTTCCCGAAATCACATTTACATTATAATGCGTGTGCCCCGACATAATATGAACCTTCCTTCCTTCTAAAAGCGCATACAGGTCCTCGTTATTTTTTGTATGCCTGTGAACCGGTATATGAACACATAATATTATAAGCTTGTCCTGGCCCACAAGTGCAAGGTCTTTCTTCAGCCAGTCGAGCTGATGCTGCTGAAAATAACCATCATAATTCCTTTCAGTTCCAAGATACCTGACATTATCCATCACTACATAGTGCGCCTCTCCACGGTTAAAAGAATAATAAGTAGGCCCATAGGTTTGTTGAAAAGTATCATCCGATGTTTCATCTCCACCTTTCCGGTAATCCATATCGTGGTTACCGAGGCATTGAAAAAACGGAATACCCATTTCTTTTACGGCAAGGTTATAATCATTAAATAATTCAAGTTTATCCCAGACAATATCTCCTACAGCAATTCCATGCATCAATGGACCTGATTCAGCAACGAGATTTCTAACATCGGGAACAGACTGGGTCATCATTTTTTCAACATCCTTTGCATTGGCAACCTGAGGATCGGCCCAAATGATGAATTCATGTTCCCGGTCATCAACAGTTAAAGGAATAAGATCGAAAATGATATCCTGGTTCAGGTCAACATCCTGTAACAACCTGTAATGTTTTGCAATTCCATTCTCGTTATTGAATTCATATCCCGGTGGAGTTGAAATAAAAATAGAAACAGCATCCGGGTGCGGTTTAAATTCAAACCGTCCATTTCTTCCTGTTTCCATTACGGTATATCCATCACTCACCACAACATTGCGAATTCCCCTGGAAGCAGAAATAACCGAACCCTTTATGGTTTTACCATCTTCCAGCAAAACCCTTGCAGGTGTACACCGCGAAACCATAAATCCGCCTGTAAGCCAGGCCATGGTTTGCAGGAACGCTCTTCTATGCATATCCTTTAATTAAAAATGAAGCCCGCTACAAAATCCCGGCTTTCTAAGAATTGAGAAAGTATGATCATGTAGCGGGCAGTTTAGTAATTAGAAATTATTCTTCTATGGTAACGCCTCCTTCAATATCTGCTGCCACTGATGTTGTGGTAAGGGCTATGTTATTTTGCATCCTCGCCGCCGTCCACCTTCCGGTAGCTTTATTATAAGTACCTACCAGTTGGGTAAAATTCGATGTCATGGGAAAAGTAAATTTCCCTGTGTTTGAACCCATGGCAAAGAATGGCTGGTCCTCAAGTGTTACAGGGTTGGTAACATCATAATAATCTGTATTGGTAATGCGGTAACCTTTTGCAGGCGGACCGGCAGAAAAAAGCTGGCCATTACCTCCGTAAAAAATCACATCATCAGGAACACTTTGTTCATCTACCGTGTTGGTTTCAAAGATCGCAATACCACCGGCATTTCCACTGTTGGCAAGAAGGTTGGAAGTTTTTATTCCAAATCCATCACCATCATCAGTAGCATACATTTTAGTGAACCATTTTGAACCTGTCATTTCATCTGAGGCAGATCCCCAGATCTTTGGGTTTGCTCCTACATAAAAATATTCTCCTTTGAGCACGGTTCCACTATTGAGGTCAATCTTGTAGGTACGTCCACCTCCGGTTGCCCAGCCATTGGGTGGAACGCCTGTAGGTTGTGCAGTTCCTGCATTATTTGTGGTTACAATAGAAAAAGGAGTAAGCGCAAAATCTATATCTCTTGTTGCGCGGAACTGGATGTATTCATAATTAGCATCAGATCCGGTTGGATCGGTTAAATAACCCGAGACTACAAAGGAAGCGATCTTCGGTGCTGTAGCACTTAAAATAGTGATATCGCTATCAACACGAGGCCTCAATTGAGGAGAACCATCTGATGCCATGGTTACGATTCCGGAAAAATTACTTAGGTAAGGCAGAATATCATCCGCGAAACTGGCCGTGGGTTCGGTATGTAAAACTAGATTACCAAAACCATCATTGATGATCCTGTCTCCTGCATAAGTTGAACCTGCAGGATAAGATGGATCAAATCCGGCACTGGTTATTGTAACCAGGGTGCTTTCATAATCACCCGGATTGTCAATGATCTTATTTGAAGTAACAATAGAAGGTGCAATAGCAATTCCTGTTGCTACCTTATTGATATCAGCTGCAGTTACTCCTGCAACCTGTAGAATGCCGTCAACTCTTTTTAAAGTTTTTCCAGCAACATTAATTATTAATGAATCACCCGGAAGATAAGATGATGCATCAGTTCCCAGGTCAATGGCAATGCCACGCAACCTTCCAAGCCGCCTGCTGTCCTGCATCATAATTAAATTTGCAGGAAGGTTACCGCCCGAATGGTCAGAAACCACAACACCTGCGATCTTATCTGCACCAAACATATTATCAGTAGTGAGTGTAACATCGCCACCCTTGTTTATGTTCCTTAAATCGAACATAGAGATATAAGGACTGACTGTTGCACCCGGATAATTGCCATCTTTTTTACATCCCCCCAGAAAAGCTGCTGATAGCATTAAAAGAGAGAAGAAGAATAAATTTTTCATTGAAGTGTATTTATAAATTACAACTATGCTTATACGTTATGGTTTCTGCCACCAAACTTCTGTTGATATCAGGTCGGGGCCCTGGCTGGCAACAGCTGCCTGGTAATTGGTTGGATTGGTTGATTGTACATACACAGGATAGGTCATACGTGCGGGCATGATACCGTTATTTCTTAATCCTGCACCCTGTGGTAAGGTAGGGTGACCTGTACGCCTGTATTCAAACCATTGCTGAAAATCGTTAAGGAATAATGCATAATATTTCTGCAGATGTATCCTTTCCATTTTTTCGTCCATACTTGCACCGGGCTCCCATTGCATATCTGCTGCTATAAGGTAATCGTTTACATTGCCAGGCCAGGCAGGCAACCAAAGTTTGATGCTGCTTTCAACACCTTTATTATAAAATGTTTCAGGGTCACCATTGATCCAGCCTTTCAACGCTGCCTCCGCAAGAATAAATTGCAGTTCGGCATAATTCATGATCATGCCTGCCAACGGTTCGGTCATTAAGGTAGGCCCTGTGTTGTTGTTATTTGTTGTAGAATAGAAATATGATTTCTTCCCGGGGTTGGCTCCCGGAGCATAACCACTGGGAATACCCTGGAGTGCACCCTGGTAAGGAGCAATTGCCCAGCGATTGGTAACAGTTGGCGACCCTGTTCCATAAGTAAGGTCAATGCGTGGATCGTTCCAGTTTACAAGATTGTCAATAAAGAAACTGGCAATTCCCGGTGCACGAAAATCCTGTTCTCTTACGGTCATTAAGGGAGAAGTGAAAGGAGCAACTCCCGTCCATCTTAAAATGGCCGATTCATCGTTGTTGGTCATAATGGGATAAGCACCTGTTGTGTTCTCAACGATCTGCTGAAATTTAGCAATTACATCTGCACTAACTTCCGCTTTGCCTGATATTCTCATTAACAAACGCAGGTATAATGAATTTCCAAACTTTCTCCAGCGATTGATATTACCATAAAACACAGGATCGCTAGCTGCAACAATTGCGGAGTTCTTGCTCAACAATGTATCGGCAGCTTCCAGTTGTTTAAAAATATCCAGGTAAATATCTTTCTGCTTATCAAACTTTGGCTCGAGCAGTAATTCTCTGCCCCTGTTCGATTCAAAATAAGGCACATCACCATAGGTATCAGTAAGCAAAGAATAGATCCACGACTGGCAAATAAGAGATATGCCCTGGTAAGATTCATTATAATTCAAAGGCTCGCTCGATATGCGGTGTATATCCTTAAAATTTGTAAGTTCAGAATACCATCCATTATAAAGATAGTCGGCCCAGTTGGCACGAAAATCATAACGGAAAACTTTTCCTTCGGCATCACTCATGTCAACCGTTACCTGCATGAGTTCATTATTAAATGTGCGGTTGCGGATCATGTTAAGATGCAAGGTACTCACCAGTGCAGGTGCCAGTAATTGCTGTGGCAAGGCAGTAGGTGTGTTGTTCGGATCTGTATTGATTTCCTGGAAATCTTTTGTACAGGATGCAAGCACTAAACTGCTCAACAGTATAACGCTCCATAGTTTTTTATTGTAAGTTATTTTCATTGTATTAGTATTAGAATCCTACAGTTAAGTTAATGCCAAGTGTACGTGTTGAAGGAAACTGTGCCACTTCAAAGCCACGAACGATATCGGATCCGGCAAGCGTTCCAAACTCAGGATCGAACATTGGCCATGGCGACCAGATGAAAAGATCGCGACCATAAATTCCCAAAGTTGCTTTTTGAAGTCCAAGCTTTTTAATAAGCTTTGGACCTAAGCTATAATCAAGCCTTGCTTCCCTGAATTTTATATAATCTGTACTGAATGTGCTTCCTTCAGCATTATCAATTCCATAATGCGAACGGTAGTATTCATCAATATCTGTAGCAATGGTTGTATTAGGATAATATTTATCATCGGCTCCAAGTATAACACCATTGCCGATAATACCATTGTATCTTCCGGGAAGCGTATTGGTGGTTTTACCTTGTTCAGCCAGTTTGTAATGCATGAGTGAATGTGCTACACCTCCATACTGTGCATCAAATAAAAGATTCAGGTTAAATCCTTTGTAGGAAAATGAATTGTTGAAGCCAATTCTGCCTTTAGGAATTGTATTCCCAAGATAAATTACATCCTGCGTGATCTTTGCAAAACCAGTGGCTTCATCATAAACAACCTGTCCATCAGGAGAACGAACATAACCCCTTCCCCAAAGGTCGCCCATGCTACCGCCTACCTGTGCAACTATTTGTCCGCCACCTACAGGACCTGTCTGCAATACCACTGAGCTATCGGCCAATTCCATGATCCTGTTTTCATTGGCAGAAAAAACAATTCCTGTTGTCCATTTGAAATCCCTGTTAGAAACAGGTGAACCGCTTAATGCAATTTCAATACCCCTGTTGTTCACTCTTCCTGCATTAATCACAGTTCTGGTATATCCTGTTGAACGATCAATGATCCTGTCCAAGATCTGGTCTTTTGTATTTCCGGAATAAAGCGCAAGATCAAAATCAAGCCTGTTCTTAAACATCTTTAATGTAACCCCGGTTTCATAAGATATTGTACGCAATGGCCTGAGGTTAGGATTTGCGAGTAAAGAAGGGTTTTGCAACCCGCCACTGTACAAACTGCCGGCAGTTGTGTAATTATAGGCAGTGCGGTAAGGTGTGGTTCCTCCGCTTCCAACACCGGCTGCAGAAAATCTTACCTTGGCATAATTAATGGCTGCCGGCATATTTACCACTTCCGAAACAATGAAACTCAGGTTGGCAGATGGATAAAAGAATCCTGCATTTTCAGTTCTTGTTGGTGTTGCCAGTACACTGTTCCAGTCCTGCCTTGCCGTAAGATCCATGAAAAGAAAATTCCTGAACCCTGCAGATACCAATCCATAAAAACTGTTGATGGTGTATTTACTTTTCCAGGGCATACTTACCAGTGGGCCTGCAGCATTGGCCATGGAATATATTTGCGGATAAATTAATGAATCGGCTCTTGTTTCATCCCTGTTGTAATTATTCCTTAATGTACTTCCACCAAAACTGAGTGAAAAATCAAAATCATTGTTTAATTGTTTTGCATAGCGCAATAAAAAATCAGCGCCCATTTCCTGTGAAAAAATATTCTGTGTACGGTAGCTTCCTTTCTGAAGTTTAGATCCCGCATCGTAAGGTCTTTCCTGTGCTCTTTGTTCATAAGAAAGATCCATGGATGTACGGAGTTGCAGGCTCAATTCATTTGTAAAATTATACACACCCTGTATGTTACCCGTGATCATGTTACGATTGGAACGGTTTATAAATTCGTAAGCGATCGCGTAAGGATTTTCGGGAAAAGTGGAAAAAGGGAACATGATCCTTCTACCTTCCTGGCCTAACCTCCAGTAATTTTTCAACCAGTCAAGATCCGCATTGGGCTGCCAGAAGATCCACCAGTACATGATGGACTGGTTTCCATAACCTGCACCCGGAAGGTTATCACTCGACCTGTTGGTATAATTAATTTTGGAGCTGATCTGCAGCTTATCATTCACCTTGGAATTTACCGACATTGCAATCGTATTCCTGTTATATCCTGTGTTAGGCAATATCCATTTGTTGTGCACATTGGTGAATGAAAAACGTGCTGTTGTTTTTTCGGTTCCCCCGGCAAGGCTGATGGAGTTGGTAAGCGTTTGACCGGTTTCGAAATAATCGTTTAGTTTATTTGGATAAGCAACCCAGGGTGTTCTTTCAGTTCCCTGTGCCTGCGTTAAAGGATCGAACTGGTAAAACATCTGTCCTTCAAACCGCGGTCCGTAGGCCGAACTGGTAGCACTGGTGCTTGGTCCATCCGGACCTACTCCGTATGAATAATATGGGTTACCATCAAGTCCCTGGCCATATTCAAACTGCAGATCGGGCCAGCGGTTGATCTTTTCCATGGAAGCATTTGAATTGAAAGTGATGCCCCAGCCTTTTCTTTTGCTGCTGCCGGATTTTGTAGTAATGATGATGGCACCATTCGCACCGCGCTGTCCATATAATGCCGAAGCTCCGGGGCCTTTCAGTACCGTTACAGATTCAATATCTTCAGGGTTGATATCATTCAAACTGCTTCCATAATCAGCAGGCATATTATCGCTGCTGGTTCCATAGGCCGCTTCGCCGCTGATGGCATTCCTGCGACCACTGCCCTGGTTAATTACCACGCCATCTACAACAATGAGTGCTTCATTATCGCCGGTAAGATTATTCTCACCGCGCAGGATGATCTTGTTTGAACCTGCAGGACCGCTGTTGGATCTTACCAGGTTTAAGCCTGCAACCTTACCACTAAGAGCATCTGTCCAGTTACCGGAAATTGCTCCGGTTAGCTGCTCTCCCTTTACAGTGGAAGTTGCATAACCAAGTGCTCTTTCCTCTCTTCGTATACCCAGTGCCGTTACCACAACATTTTCCATTTCCGAGGCAGTGGAAGCCAGGTTAAAATTCATTACTGAAGATGCACCAATTGTTCTTTCTATTGTTGTGTAACCAACAGCAGAAACCACAATAGTCTGGCCGGAACGGGCAGTTATGGAAAAAGCACCATTGTTATCGGTTGCTGTTGCAACGGAGGTACCTTTCAATACTACACTGGCTCCAATAAGTGGTGAACCGTCTTCGGCATTTTTTACTAAACCAGTTATGGTTTTATCCTGTGCCCACGTTATGGTGGAAACAAGAAAGAGGAAGATAGCCAATACCGATTTTCTGGCAAGGCTACCTCCTGCGGCAGCAATTGTTCTCATGCGCATGATGATTGTATGTTTAGGAATGGTTTGAAACATTTTGTTCTTTTTTCCAGGTTAACGAAGTAAAAAATATGGCAAGGAGGCATGATGCAACGAGCACAATAAAACCACCGTCCCAGCCCCAAGCATCAACAACATAACCCATGGCGGCGTTAGCAAACAAGGCTCCTCCCAGGTAACCGAATAATCCTGTTAACCCTGCAGCTGTTCCTGCTGCTTTTTTGGGTACCAGGTCAAGTGCATGTACGCCAATGAGCATTACCGGTCCATATATCAGGAAGCCTATTGCACTTAAAGCAATATTGTCCACCACAGGATTACCTGCAGGATTTTTCCAGTAAACCCAAACTGCTATGGTAACAAGCACCATGTAAATAATAGTGGCGGGTGCTCTGCGACCTTTGAAGACCTTATCACTCAGCCATCCGCAAAGCAGTGTTCCGGGAATACCGGCCCATTCATATAGAAAGTAGGCCCACCCTGTTGCATTTAATGAAAACCCTTTGGCTTCCTTCAAATAAGTGGGCGCCCAGTCAAGCACGCCATAACGCACCAAATATATAAATGCATTGGCGAAGGCGATGTACCATATCAGTTTGTTAACCAAAACGTAATCTAACAGGATCTGCTTTGTACTCATCTCCTTTTCATGCGTATGGTTGTAACTTTTTGTATAGATTTTTTTATGTTTTTCAATAGGAGGAAGTCCGCATGATTGTGGCGTATCTCTTACCAGTATATAAACAAGAATGGCTACCACCAGTGCAACCATGGCAGGGAAATAAAGTTTTGCTTCCCAGCTTCCAAAAATGGCCAGGCCTGCAATGGCAAGTGGAGCCATTAATCCACCACCTACATTATGCGCAACATTCCATACCGACATTTTCGTGGCTCTTTCCCTAACCGAAAACCAATGCACCATCACTCGGCCGCAGGGTGGCCATCCCATTCCCTGGAACCAGCCATGAACCAGCAATAAAATAAACATGATGGTGATGGATGATGTTGCAAATGGAAACAATCCCATGATGATCATGGTAAATGCGGAGAGTACAAGCCCAAGTGAAAGAAAAACACGTGCATTACTCCGGTCGGAAACGGTTGCCATTAAAAATTTACTGAGTCCATAGGTAATGGAGATCGCAGCCAGGGCAACACCAAGATCGGACCTTGAATGACCTTCTTCAATAAGGTCGGGCATGACCATTGAAAAATTCTTGCGAATAAGATAATAACCTGCATAGCCAAGGAAGATGCCGAGAAAAACCTGCATACGCAGCCGCCTGTATTCAGGCTCCGTTCTTTCCAATGGCAAAGGTTCACGGTGTGCTGCGGGTTTTAGAAATTGCGGCATTCCCATATAGCAAGTCTCTTTTAATTCTGTTTCAAAATATATTGCTGCGCAAGACGGGTGTAATTCTCCACCTCCTGCTCTATCCATTTTTCATCCCTTCCAAGCGATTTCGCCATAATGGCTGCCACCTCTGGACAAATGCGAATACTTTCTTTTGCATTCAACAGTAATGCTCTTGTTCTTCTCGATAAAACATCTTCTACGGTTCGCGCCATTTCAAATTCAACTGCCCATTTCACCTGCATGGGATGAATCTTCAGGCTTTCACTGATCCATTGGTTGGCCGATCCATTGATCCTGTTCTTTAATGCAGATGCATCACTGCCATAGAAATAAAACGGATCATTCCAGTTTACTTCTTCCTTGTAGCCATGAATATGCATGCTGGCTGTTGTTGTTTTCTTTTTCTTCCAGTTCAAATGCTTTTCAATCATGTTCACCATATCCTCTCCCATTTTCCTGTATGTGGTCCACTTACCTCCAAGTATGGTAAACAGGTTGGAAGGTGAAATAATGATCTTATGGCTGCGTGAAATTTCTTTTGTTTTTTGTTCACCCTGTTTTGGAGCTGCTAATGGACGAAGTCCTGCAAATACGCTCAACACATCATTTCTTTCCGGCTTATGCGATAAATAGGCGGAAGCGGTTTCCAATATAAAACTGATCTCCTTTTCAAGGGCCTGCGGTTCAAGTGATGGATTATCAACCGGCGTATCTGTTGTTCCCAATACAACTTTATCGTGCCAGGGAACAGCAAATAAAACACGACCGTCGCTGGTTTCAGGAATCATTAAAGCATGCTCCGATGGGAAAAACTTTTTATCAAGAACAAGGTGAACACCCTGGCTTACACAAATGGTTTTTGAACCGCCCGGATTGTCCATGCTCAGAATATCATCTACAAAAACTCCGGTTGCATTAATCACGGCACGTGCCTGCAAACGATATCTCGTATCATTTTCTGTGTCCACTGCTTCCACTCCATTAATTAATCCATGCATATCTTTCGAAAGCCCTGTAACCTTCATATAATTAATAGCAGTACCGCCATTATCAATTATACTTTGAACCAGGTTAATGGCAAGCCTCGAATCATCAAACTGTCCGTCGTGGTACATCACACCTCCCAACAATCCTTTCTTATTTATTCCAGGAAGTGCTTCTACTGTTTTGGCTAGCGAAATAAAATTTGAATTGCCAAGTGTGAGACGACCCGCTATCCAATCGTATAGTTTAAGTCCCACGGTATACTTCAATATATCCCAGTAACTATAAATTGGTATAACAAAGGTTTGATTCTTTACGAGGTGTGGAGCATTACGACAAAGCAATCCTCTTTCAATACTGGCTTCTCTTACCAGTTTTACATCGCCCTGGGCCAGGTATCGAACACCACCATGAACCAGTTTTGTACTCCTGCTTGAAGTTCCCTTAGCAAAATCGACTCCTTCCAGGAGCAATGTTTTATAACCACGCGAAACCGCATCCAATGCTATTCCCAGGCCGGTTGCGCCGCCCCCAATTACCAGAACATCCCAGTTAATGGAATAATTTTCTAAGATTTTGAGCTGAAGCTCTCTATTTACAGATGGCGATGTTGATGAACCTTTAATCATCCAGCTAGTTTCGAATTGTTATCTAAAATCTTGTTAAAGCTAATAAAACGAAACTAATAAAAAGCATATTTTAATGAATTCATAATAATTTAATATGGAAATGAAAGCAATAATGAAAACCGGCAATTTTGATTTTAAATGGTCCGGGGAAGCATTTCAAGCAAACATGACTTGTAAATTTTATTATATATTGTGCCAAAGCAGCCTAATGCATGAGTAATCTTACATTAACCGAGCGCCATCAACTGATAATTGAAAAACTGAAAAAGGAAGGAAGTGTAAAGGTGTTTGACCTTTGCAATGAACTAAATGTTTCGTCGGTAACAATCCGTAAGGACCTGAAATTATTAGAAGACAAGGACCTGCTTTTCAGAACCCATGGTGGCGGAACGGTAAGCAACCCTTATACGGTTGACAGGCCGGTGAATGAAAAGGCCGGCATTCATACCGGGGAAAAATCTGATATAGGCGCTGCAGCGGCCAGGCTCATTGAGCCGAATGACTGTATCTTAATAGCTTCGGGAACCACCGTACTTTCGCTCGCCCGCAATATTGAACCCCAGGGCAACCTAACCGTTATTACGGCGGCTTTGAATGTGGCTATGGAACTGGTAAATCATCCCGGTATAGAGGTGATTCAACTACCTGGACTTATCAGAAAAACCTCTTCCTCCGCCACCGGCATTTATGCTGAAAATATGTTGTCGGATTTTTCCTGCAGTAAGTTGTTCCTGGGTGTTGATGGAATTGATGTTGAATTTGGACTGACCACTACCAACATGATGGAAGCACAGCTGAATAAAAAGATGATTCAGGCTTCGCAGAAAACTATTGTACTTGCCGATTCCAGCAAATTTGGCAAAAGAGGATTTGGAAGAATTTGTGGCATGGAAGATATAGAACAGGTAATTACCGACAGCAATATTTCCGAACACATGGTGGAAACACTAAGAGGAATGGGAATTGAAGTAACAGTAGTATGATTAAAGCATCATAGCACCTTAATCTATTTCATAAAACGGAAGCTAAAAATTTCATCATTTCCTGTGCTTAGTACTTTTACAAAATATATTCCCGCAGGAAGTTTTCCAACATCCAGCTTATGTTTTGAAAGCCCCGACGCTACAGTTATTTTTTGAGAATACACGCTATAACCCTGACTATTTACGATTTCAATATGCGCTGCAGATATTGCATCTGACCTCAATTCAATATATAAATCATTTGTTACAGGGTTTGGCCAGGATCGATGTTGAATAAACTGGCGAGGAATTTTAAGTTCAGCAGAATAAGTAATCCTGCCAAGGTGGTCTGTGATCTTCAACCTGAAAATTTCTCCTGCATTTAAAGCTGCATAAATAGAAAGATCACGTGAATGAAACTGGGTTTGCCTGCTAACTTCCATAAACCCGTTTGCTGTTTGCGTTTCAAGCACTACTTCCCTTAATAAATTAGGATCATCTACCCTGTATAAAAAACGATGGCCATTGCTGGCTGTTCCATCATGTTTAAAATATTCAAGTGAAACGGGCAATACAACACCATAACAATTGAAAATAAAAAAATCAAAGGTTTTCAGATTGCAGGAAGTTGCTGTTCCTAAAGTGATACGATACCTCCCATACACAAGATTGCCCACTTCAATGCTGGATGGCACTTCATCAGTTCCATAAGTATAAGTATCAGCTTCTGTAAAAACACCATTGCCGTCGGCGTCAAAGGCCAGTGTATAGGTCATAGGAAACAATGCATTCACATCTGCGGCACTTACTTCTATGGCAATGCTGCCATACAGGCTGTTACAATCTGTTGCTGTTATATGATTGAATTCGTAGCTGGCCGATGCAGTGCTTCCTGTTTTATTAGGAGCCCCCGCACTGATAGCAGTTGTTTTCACCCATCCGCAATCTCCATCTACTTTTCTTGAAAAACTATTGTCAATACCTGTAGAATTACCAATTGATTCATAGCTCACCGCCATATTATCAAGATCGAAGGAAAATGCGGAACATGCCCCGCCGACTGATGATGTTGTAATATTATCGAAAGCGGATGGATTTGAATGTCGCGAAACCGCATCCACGATCTCCATGGAAGGATTCAATAAAATAATCTTTTCATTGGCGCTTCCTCCATTCTTCATAAAACCATCGCCCGTGGTGGGAATGGAAGTATTGGTGCAATTGCAACTGTTCCAGTTTAAATCAACAGTAATTGTACTGTCAACGTTACCGCAATCCTGGGCCAATACATCAACCCCTGATAAAACAAAATATTCTCCCGGCTGAAGAATGGTTTGTGGTGGAATGATTACAGAATATTTTCCATTGGTTACAACATAGCAGCCTATGTTGGCAGGGCCCGGACCAAAATTTAAAAGTTCAATGAATTCATTGTTAGTGTTGCACCCCGACCAGGCCATGAATTCGTTGACAACTACCCTACCCTGTCCCCATGATCTATTCTGAAGAATTATACTGCATAAAAGCAGCACTAAGCAGTATGTTAGTTTTGTTTTCAAAGGTTTTGGATATCAGTTCAAAAATAAACCTACTCAATGCAATGCAGCTCAGATCATTAAATTAAATGGGGCTGCTAAGGGAATCATCTTACTTCCTGCTAGCCGGTATTTTTTAATTTCCAAAACCTGTTAAATAAGTTAAACTTGTTATTGAATGGCCATAATAAAAAATCCCGCAAAAATTATTTGCGGGATTAAGATATATAAACAAGTTGCAGTTATTTATACTGAGGTATCAATCCATTTGCCAGTTCCACCATTTTTGCAATGCCATCGTCAGGAAGGCTTCCTTTTTTAAATGCGGCAAGAACTTCCGGTAAACTGTTCTCCATTTCCAGCAGGAACTGCGTTTCAAATTCCTTCACTTTAGAAACGGCAACATCACGCAGCAAACCCTGTGTACCCAAATATATGATGGCTACCTGCTTTTCTACAGGAACCGGAGCATATTGAGGTTGCTTAAGGATCTCCACGTTACGTGCACCTTTATCTAACACCACTTTTGTTGCAGCATCAAGGTCACCACCAAATTTAGAGAAAGCTTCCATCTCACGGTAAAGTGCCTGGTCGAGTTTTAATGTACCGGCAACTTTTTTCATGGATTTGATCTGCGCATTACCACCCACACGGCTAACCGAAATACCTACGTTAATGGCAGGACGAATACCGGCGTTGAACAGGTTTGATTCAAGGAAGATTTGTCCATCGGTGATGGAGATCACGTTGGTGGGGATATAAGCAGATACGTCACCTGCCTGTGTTTCAATAATGGGTAAGGCAGTTAAAGAACCTCCACCTTTTACAAGGTGACGAATAGATTCGGGAAGATCATTCATCTGACGGGCTACCTCATCGTTTGCAATAACTTTTGCTGCACGCTCGAGCAAACGTGAGTGCAAATAGAATACATCACCGGGATATGCTTCACGACCTGGAGGACGACGCAATAACAACGAAACCTCGCGGTAAGCAACAGCCTGTTTTGAAAGATCATCATAAATGATCAATGCCGGCCTTCCCGTATCGCGGAAAAATTCACCAATAGCTGCACCTGCAAACGGAGCAAAGAACTGCAATGGAGCAGGATCTGAAGCCGATGCTGCAACGATGGTTGTATATGCCATGGCACCTGCATCCTGTAATGTTTTCATTACTCCTGCAATGGTAGAAGCTTTCTGTCCAATGGCAACATAAATACAATAAACAGGAGCACCTGCATCGTAAAATTCTTTCTGGTTGATGATGGTATCGATACAGATGGCAGTTTTACCGGTCTGGCGATCACCAATAACAAGCTCACGCTGGCCACGACCAACAGGGATCATGGCATCAATAGCTTTGATACCGGTTTGAAGTGGTTCTTTAACCGGTTCACGGTAAATAACACCTGGAGCTTTTCGCTCAAGTGGCATTTCGTAACGCTCACCTTCAATGGGACCTCTTCCATCAATAGGCTGCCCGAGTGTGTTAACCACACGGCCAACCATTCCTTCACCTACTTTAATAGATGCGATCTGTCCGGTGCGTTTTACTTTTGAACCTTCGTTCAGCGTTCCCATTTCTCCCATCAGTACCACACCCACATTATCTTCTTCAAGGTTCAGGGCAATTCCCTGCACACCGTTCTCAAACTCTACCAGTTCACCTGCGCGAACATTTCCCAATCCGTAAACGCGGGCAATTCCATCGCCCATTTGTAATACTGTACCAACTTCTTCCAGGTCTGCGCCTGCATTAAAGCCGCCCAGTTGCTGGCGAAGAATGGCACTTATTTCATCTGGTTTTATTTCTGGCATATTATGCTGATTTGTTTGTTTACCGGCAAATGATAAATACCATTCACCTTTATTTGTTTAGTTTATCTTACTTTATAAATAAAATCGTTGTTCTCGAATTGCCTGGCCACCTCTTTCAAATCATAGGAGATACTGGCATCAACCAGTTTATCACCTGCCTGCAGCACAAAACCACCAATGATCTTTGGATCCACTATGGTTTCGAGTTCTATATGTTTGATATCCCCACTGCTTTTTACTTTTTCAACTATCTGTGATCTTATTTTTTCACTGATGGCAGTTGCAGTTGTAAGTTTTACAGTATGAATACCTTTTTTGTCCTTGTATTGTTTAATAAATGCAGTAACAATTCCGGGCAAATCACCTTCACGGCCTTTTGTAACCAACAGGTTCATAAAAGCAGAAGTCATTTCTGTTATTTTTCCTGAGGTTAAAGCTTTCAGTACACTTTGTTTTTTATCGGCAGTAACTACAGGACTTCTCAATAAAAGCAGCAATTCCCTATTTCCGGTAAGCTGCTGCAGGTAATTAAAATCATTAAAAACTTCTTCCAGCTGGTTTTTTTCAACCGCCAGGTCAATAATTGATTTTGCGTATCGTGATGCAAGACGTGGATTGGTCATGTTTCTGCTTTTAGCCAGGTATTAATTCAATTTTACCTCGTGCATAAGACTGTTAATATGCTCTTCCTGCGCGGCAGGGTTACTAAGCTCGCGGCGCAGCACTTTTTCTGTTACTTCAATCACCATTTTACCTACCTGGTTTTTCACTTCCGTGATAGCAGCCATTTTCTGGGAATTGATCTGCTGTTGTGCTTCAGAAATGATCTTGTTGGCTTCTGTTTTTGCCTGCTCTTTGGCTTCACTGATCATACGATCCTTGATCTCACGGGCTTCTTTCAGCATGGCTGCTCTTTCTTCACGGGCCTGGGCCATCAAAGCTTCATTCTCATTCTTCATCTGTGCCATTTCTCTTTTCACGCGATCGGCAGTTTCCAGTGAATCGGCAATGCCTTTTTCACGCTGATCGAGTGAATTAAGAATAGGTTTCCATGCAAATTTCTTCAGCACAAAAAACACGATAAGAAATGCAAGTAAGGTCCAGAAAATTAGTCCCAGTTCAGGAGTAAGTAATCTCATAAAATTTATTTCAAAAAATATTTAATCAAAGAAAGCCATTCACTACCTGCCTGCCGGCAGGCAGGTTCACCACTTTAATAACCGCATCCGCCGCCCTGTGCATTGGATGCAGTTATAAGTTTGCGAATCATTTCGCTGCAAAGTGCTTAAACGAACATCGCCAGGATACCTGCGATAACGGCAAACAGGGCAACACCCTCAATGAAGGCTGCAGTAAGGATCATGTTTGCACGGATGTCGTTAGAAGCTTCGGGCTGGCGTGCGATAGATTCAACCGCACCACGACCAATTTGTCCGATACCGATACCGGCACCAATAGCCGCTAAACCTGCTCCGATAGCACCACCGGCGTTAGCCCAGGGCACTTCGCTTAACAATACGAATAAAAAATCCATGTTTGTTCTTTTATGTTGTTTAAAAAATCACTTGTTTATCAGCCAATAATGGCCGGGCGCGCGGGCGCCTCGTTTTCTTCATGATGCTCGTCGTGCCCTTCCTCTGTTGCCTGTCCAATAAATACTGCTGTTAGATTTGTAAAGATGAAGGCCTGGATAAATGCCACCAGTACTTCAATTATATAAATGAATACAGCAAATGCAATGGAAATTGGTGAAAATCCTAAACCAATACCTGCGCTCATATTCCCGAAAATAAAGATCAGGGAAATGAGACAGATAATGATGATGTGCCCTGCCAGCATGTTGGCAAACAAACGTATGATAAGGGCAAAAGGCTTTGTGAAAATGGACAGTATCTCCACCGGTATCATTATGAACTTGATGCCAAATGGAACGGGAGGGTTTAATATATGTCCCCAGTAATGTTTGTTACCGCTTAAAGTGATCACTACAAATGCAACAACACCCAACACAAGGGTAAAAGCAATATTACCGGTAACGTTGGCCGCTCCGGGTACCAGCCCGAAAATATTATTAATAAGTATAAAGAAAAATATAGTGAGCAGCAAAGGCATGTACTTGCGGTACTTATGACCAATATTTGGCTTGGCCACTTCATCGCGCACAAAAGTGATCACCGGCTCAATGGCATTCTGCCAGCCTTTAGGTGCAGATGTTACGCCTTGTCCTGTACGGTATCTTTTTGCGATAGATAACATCAGCAATACAAGAATAGTAAGGGAGATGATCATTTGCACTACGTTGCGGGTAAGTGAAAAATCATAGACCTTACGGGATGGATCTGGATTACCGTTGGCATCTACGGCAATAATAGCTTCATCACTATATAGATTGATCTGGTCGTCGGGCATTCCATCTGCTTTCAATCGTTCCTTATAGTGTTGCGTTACAAGCTGATAACCTTTATGGGCATCTTCGCCATGGTGAAAATTTGAAGAGCTGAATATGGAAAGTCCCTGGCCGGGTTCAAATAAAATGATAGGCAATGGAATTGTAGCATGGTGCTGCTTTCCATCGGCACCTTCCCACGAGAAGAAATGGAATTCATGGCCATCCATAACGTGACCAAAGATCACCTTATTGGCATCAAATTTACCCTTGTCTTTGCCTGAGCCACCTTTTTCGTCCTCAGTTTCGTATTGATTATCATTATTCGTTCTTTCCTGCGCTACAGCCGTAAGTGAAAAAGAGAGGGCTAAAACGCTGAAAGCCGCTACCAATAAGGATTTGACACGTCCAACAACCATAATGTACCCGAAATTTGGCGCAAAGATAAGGCTTCAAACCATATTTGACCGAATGAAAGCTTTCTTTAATTAAAAATCCCGCGGCTGCGGGATTTCCAAATTAATTTACCACCCAGTACCGGATGTTTTCCTGGTCCGTTCCATCGGAATAGCGAATTTGACCTACTCCCGGGGCATAATAAAAATCGGCAGGGTCGCCTGCATCGGAAAATACTCCGGAATTGCCCAGCTGCAATTGCATACGGATCCGGTAAACGTTGGTGAAATTATTTCCATTTACCGAAGCGGTTCCATTGGTTTCGAGGGCCGTGAATTTAAACCGCAAAGTAACAGCTGTGGTTCCTGCCATTCCATCGTGGTCGGAATTCCAGGTGGCATTGTTCGTGAGATTTTCTTTTAGGAACAATATATCAACATAAGGCTGTACGAAATTGATCCCCAGCCCGGCAAGATCTGCAGCATCTATATATTGATAATAATTGTTTGAATTCGCATCGAACCTGTAAAAAGAAGTATCATTTGATCCCGACCCGTCTTCAATTATAAAATTCCTGTAAGAATTACCCGCAAGTATGGTATTGCCATCAGCGGTTATTTTTATGGTATCGGCACCACCAAAATCATAACTCCACCAGCTGTTCTGTGACAATGGAAAATAATTTCCGGGAGATTGCGGAGGCTGTGTTCCTGCAGGCAGAACATTTACAGATACTGAACAAAAGCTGGAATCGAAGATCACAAAGAAATTATCTGTGCCTTCATTTACGGGAGTTCCAAAGGCATTTAACTTAACCGTTACAGGGCCCGAGGTACTGAAGCTTCCTGTGCCCCTGAAATAATATCCATTCACTGTATCTGTATAAATGGTATAGGTTCCGGGAACTACCACATCAACACTTACTTCTATAAAATTGCTGTCGGTGAGGGCTGATGCTGCAATATAATTGCCTTCTACACTCATTGGGTTACACTGGCCCGCACTGCTTTGCAAAACACCTACACCAGGCTGACCAGCTTCCAGGCTCAACTCCTTCTGGCAGGAGATCATCAATACGGACATGGCAAGGAATACAGATAAAAAGCGCTTCATCATCAGGATAAAAATTTTTGCTAAACTAGGATTTTTTTGAGGTATGGAATGGATGAGAGGGGTTAGGGTGTAGGGTATAGATTTTTTTGAACCACAGAGCCACGGAGGCACGGAGGATCACAAAGGACTTCTCAGGGGAACTTTGTGTCTCTGTGGCTCTGTGGTTCAAATCTTCCTCATTATTATGATACTCACTACTCACTACTCACTACCTGCCTGCTGGCAGGCAGGTTCACCATTCACCACTCCGCCTCAGCTTTCTCAAACTGCATCTCATACAACTTCCTGTAATAACCACCTTTTTCCAAAAGCTCGTTATGGGTGCCCATTTCTTTTATTTCACCCTTATCTAAAACAATAATGGCATCTGCCCTTTTAATGGTTGATAACCTGTGTGCAATAACTATGGAAGTTCGACCGGCAATTAATGAATGAATGGCTTTTTCAATAAGGTGCTCACTTTCCGTATCTACTGAAGATGTGGCTTCATCTAAAATTAAAATAGAAGGATTGTACAACAATGCTCTTATAAATGAAAGCAATTGTCTTTGTCCAACAGAAAGTGTGGCGCCTCTTTCCATTACATTATAATCGTAACCTCCCGGCAACTGCATAATAAAATCATGCATACCTATCATTTTTGCTGCATCCACTACCCTTTCTCTTTCAATCTGCGGATTCATCAACGTTAAGTTATCGAGCACCGAACCTGAAAAAAGAAAAACATCCTGCAATACCACACCAATATTTTTTCTAAGTGCATCCAGCTGGTAATCGTCAATGGGAACATCATCAATTTTTATGGTCCCATTATTCACCTGGTAAAGACGGTTCATTAAACTTATGATGGTTGTTTTACCGCTACCCGTATGTCCTACAATGGCTAATGTTTGTCCGGGCTGCACTGTAAAACTCAGATCCTTTAAAACATTACTGCCTTCATTGTATCCAAAATAAACCTTGTTGAACTCAACTTTTCCTTTTACTGTTAAAGGAGCATGGGTTCCCTTTTCTTTAATGAAGTCATCATTATCCAGCACATTAAAAACCCTTTCACTTGCAATCATTCCCATTTGCAAAACGTTAAACTTATCTGCTATCATGCGAAGCGGACGAAATATTAAATTCAGGTAAAGAATGAAAGACATGATAACACCGGCACTAATGCTTGCTCCTGCTCCATACCATACGATCAGTCCAATAGATGCTGCCAGTACAATTTCAACCACCGGAAAGAAAACGGAATAAGCAAAAATGGCTTTGATGTTGGCATTGCGGTGTTCTTTATTGATCTCCCTGAATTTGGAGGATTCTCTTTTCTCCGATGCAAATGCCTGCACAATATGAACACCTGTTATATGTTCCTGAACAAAAGCATTTAAATGAGAAACTGCATTTCTAACCCGGTGAAAAGACCGGTTCACGCTTTCTTTAAAATAATAAGTTGCTATAATGAGAACAGGAAATGGTATCAGGCATATTAGTGTTAGTTGCCAGTCGGTAGATAGCATAAAACCAAGCACACATAAAATAGACAGAAGATCGGCAATGATAGGGATCAGACCATCGGCAAAGATCTCGTTCACTCTTTCAATATCATCTACAGTCCTGGTAGTTAATGTTCCTATAGGCGTTCGATCAAACTGGCGCAGGTTTAAACGAATTACTTTTTTAAAAACCTTAATGCGCATGTCCTTTACCACTGACTGGCCGAGTAAACTTGTGATGTAGGAAAAATAAAAACGGATAGCCGATTCAATAAGCAGAAAACTTATTTGAATGATGGTTATATAAATGATCCAGTCGTATACTCTGCCCCGTATAAAATTATCAACCGTATACTGAATAAGAAAGGGCCTGACAGGCGTAAATGCTGCCAGTAAAATAGCAAGGCCTATAGAAAGAAAGAATATCTTTTTATAAGGCCTGGTAAACTGGAGAACACGTTTTAATAAATTAAAATCAAAGCTTTTCTTTTCCTTACTCAATGCCGGCTCTTTAAACAAATTTAGCTGCTAATCTATAATTCCCCTGATTCTTCTCCCATGGCAATTTTATAAGCCTTGATAAAAATGGCACCCAGGTTTTTATGCGGAGGGATGTAATCGTCAAACCCATCTACCTTACCCACATTTGATTTGAATTCATTCCAGAAATTCATCCATTCAATTCCCTGTCCCGAACTCATTTTTTTATTTACCAGTTCAATAAAGGGCCTGTTGATGATTTCTTTACCAATTTGCTTGGAAGCAATAATGTGTGCATCAGGAGCATGTTTCAATACATCATGTATCAAATGATAACCTCCACATGATCCCAGGAAAACAATTTTTGCGGCAGGTTGAATCTGGCTGATAGTATAAGGTGCATAATAACTATGTCCACGGTGAATAACAATCGTTGGCTGGATGCCTTTATCGGCGAGGTAGGCATTTAAAGCTTCCTGTGCACGATCCAGTTCACCCGTTTCTTCGTTCAATGGCTTGTTGGCATAAATCACTAAAGGCTTTCCTTTAGTACTTGAAAAGGCTATCCAGTGTTTATTGTCTTCAATTTTCTTCCAGCTGGAAGCAGGGAACTGCGGAAGAAACAGGCTGTAATTTCTTCTTCCATCATCATCTCCATAAAAGAACACCTGCATTACCACGGTTCCGGTAGAATCATCGGTGGTAAGCGTTTCATAATTGAGGCTATATACGGGTGGAATTCCAAACTCTTTGGCCAGGTCAACAGAACTGTCGGTTGCCGAAGTAAAAAGCTTGTACAATAAATTATAGATCACTGTTCCGCGCTTGTTTCCCTCCGCAGCATTCCTGTCAAAATTCAATTTGGTATTATTCAACATGTCGCGGGCAATGTCCTTGTTGGTTTCAACAATACTTGCATAAGAATCGGCAACATCAACACCATCTTCCAGGCCATCGGATTTTTCAAGGTTATTTACAAAAGCGGTCATCAGCACCTGCGCCTGTTTGGCATCGGGGAAAGTTCCCAGGAAATTACTCAGTGTATTGTATCCTGCAGCGATCCTGATGAATTTTTTAAAACGGTCGAAACCCACCTTCATCAGTAATGAATCACCACGGTTACCGATCTTCGACATCATCAGGGGGTAAATACCGTTCACATAACTGGAGGTATAAAGGTCTCTTTCTCCTGCAATTACCAGGTAATATAGTTCGTTTGCATTAAGTTGTTGCAAGATGCGGAAGCGTACTGCGTTAGGCTCATTATGCAGGTCGTTGATCTGTTTCACAAAGATCTCCTGTCCTTTTCTTTCCAGCATTTTAGTGAGCGATTCAAGCTCCAGTATCTTTTCTCCATTTAAAGAACGCTGCACATAATCCATCCTGGTTTTTACAAGCAGCTTATAATATTTTACCCCGTCATCTTTTACAGCAATAATATCTTCGGCTTTCTGGTGGCCTTTTAAAATATTGTCGAGGAATGGAAATAAAATCTGCCCGCTTCCACCACTGGTAGCCATTTTGGAAATGGTTTGAATAAATTCATCATCGATCTTTCTTATCGCATAACCCAGCCTGTTATTGGCTGCGGCGAAATCGTATAATAATCTTGGATATTTATAACCTGCAATCTTTATCAGGCTGTCGCGGAAAGGAACATCCGGATTATCCATCAAAATGGAAAATGTTTTTTCGGGATAGAGATGGCTGTATTTTTTAACTACTGCATTTTTAGATATCCTGAAACCGGGATTTCTTTCAAAAGCATCACTGGCAAGAATCACGCGGGCAACATCATACGACGACTGTTCGATGATGTGCTCAATGGTTTCACCCTTAATATCCTTAAGCATTGCTTCTTCAAAAGCTTCAATGAGGGTTGGAAACCTGGAAGCGGTAAACTGCCTGTTGCGATAACTCTGAGAAAAATTCTTAAGTAATTTTTCAAGGCCAAGTAAATAAGTTTTCTTTTTCTGGTCGCCGGTGGCCGTATCGGTTTCAATGCGACATTGCAAAAGATCTATCTTCTTAGTTATTGCCTGTGTAACAAAATAATTGATATCCTCATTGTTGCCGGCATTGAACACCTGGTCGGCCCTTCCATCGGCCCTGAGGGCATTTTTCTGTTCACGGTCTATGCGGTCGTGCCACAAAGCCCGCCCAATGGGAGGTTTACAATCGGTTCCCGGGTTAGCCTGGGATACAGAACTGAAACCAATTAAAAGGAATAGGGTGGAAAATAAAAATCGTAAGGTTGGAACCATGCGCCTCATAGTACAAATTTAATACCCGAAGATTTAAACACACGTTAAGGGTTGGTTTAAAGACCCTTATTTACTCTTTTACGTTGCAGGAAGTTCCTTACCGTCAATTTTTCATTAATTAATTATTAAGTCTGCCCTAAAACCAGGCCTCAAAGGAGCTTATTTCACCAATTGGCTTAGGTTTGCCCAAACAATTTTCATGGAGCCTAAAGCCGGGAAGGTATTAATTGCCGATGATGAGCCCGATATAATTGAAATATTAAGTTATAATCTTGAAAAAGAAGGTTTTACGGTAATATCGGCCAAAGACGGCGATGAAGCACTGGAAAAAGCAAGGCAGCACCAGCCCGACCTGATTGTACTGGATATGATGATGCCCCGCAAAAACGGAATGGAAGTCTGCGAACTTTTACGTGCCCAATCTGCTTTTAAAAATACCCTGATCATGTTCCTCACCGCTTTGAGTGATGAATCCACCCAATTAAAAGGTTTCAGCACCGGAGCTGATGATTATGTTAGCAAACCTGTGAGCCCCAGTGTTTTTGTAAGTAAGGTAAAAGCATTGTTCAGGCGGGTTAAAACCGAAGAAAGCCGGATACTGGTGATCGATAACCTGATTATTGATCCGGAAAAATTTGTAATTGAATACGAAGGCAAAGAGATCATTCTTGCCAAAAAAGAATTTGAACTGCTTTACCTGCTGGCCACTAAACCGGGAAGGGTGTTTTTAAGAAATGAAATTTTAATCAGGGTGTGGGGAAATGATGTAATTGTGGGCGACCGAACCATTGACGTTCACATCCGGAAGATACGCCAGAAACTGGGCATTGATTGTATTACCACTGTTAAGGGAGTTGGGTATAAATTTGAGTTATAATTAACTCAAAAAAAATCAAATGATAAAGCATCTTTTCTTCTGGCTGATGATAATTCTTCCTGCCGCTACAATTACCGCACAACAGGATAACCCGGATTATGATAAAGCGCTCGCCGACACACTGGGGGCCGATGATTATGGAATGAAGCAATATGTGCTGGTGATTTTAAAAACCGGAACTAATACAACACAGGACAAACAAATAAGGGACAGTCTTTTTCGCGGTCACATGAAAAATATCAACAAACTGGTAAACGAAGGCAAACTGATTGTAGCCGGGCCGCTATCGAAAAATGATAAAGCATACCGCGGCATCTTTATCTTAAATGTACCTACCATTGCAGAAGCTGAAAAACTGGTAATGACCGATCCTGCAGTGCAGGCTAAGATATTTGATATGGAACTATTCCAGTGGTATGGTTCTGCAGCGCTTCCAAAATACCTGGAATACCACGGCAGGATAGAAAAGAAAAAACACTAGGGTTCATCATTATGTTTGAAAAGAAGCATCTTTCGCCGCGACAATTATCTGCTTTTACAGCCCTCGTTCTTTCTATTCCGATAAGTGGCGGTATTTGGTTACTGGAAACCTGGAAACACGGACTGATTTCACTTATATTAATTTTTGCCGGCAGTTATGTTCTAATTCTTACCATCTTCCAGAATTTTATTTACAGGAAGATCAAACTGATTTATAAATTCATTCACCAGACCAAGGCATCTCACAAAGAAGAAACCTATTATAAATATGTATTACCCCAAAAGAGTATAGATGAAGTAAGGGAAGAAGTTGAAAAATGGGGAGAACAGCGAAGCAGGGAAATAGAAATGCTGAAGAAGAACGAGATCTTCAGAAAAGAATTCTTACAGAACCTTTCGCATGAATTTAAAACACCTGTTTTTTCTATCCAGGGTTATGTTGATACCTTATTACAAGGAGCCATGGAAGATCCTGTGATCAATAAAAGATTCCTGGAAAAAACAGCAAAAAATGTTACCCGGCTGGTAAACCTCATACAGGACCTGGATGAAATTTCTAAACTGGAAAGAGGCGAATTAAAACTACATAAACAAAATTTTGTGATCCAGGACCTCGTGAAAGAGGTGTTTGAAAATCTTTCATGGAAGGCAGAAGCAAAAAATATCAGTTTCAGCATAAAGAAGGGATGCGAAAAACCGCTGGTTGTTTTTGGAGATAAGGAAAAGCTTCGCCAGGTGCTGATCAATCTTATAGACAATTCCATCAAATATGGAAAACAGGGAGGTGAAGTGGTTGCCAGCATGTATAATACGGATGATTCTCATATTCTTACCGAGATCAGCGACGATGGTATTGGCATTCCCGAAAAACACCTCGACAGGATCTTTGAAAGATTTTTCCGCACCAACGAAGGCCGCACCCGCGAAGCCAGGGGAAGTGGCCTTGGCCTGGCAATTTCAAAACATATTATTGAGGCGCACGGACAAAATATACATGTAAGAAGTAAGGAAAATGTAGGAACCAGTATTGGTTTTACATTGAGTACGAGGAGGGAAAGCTAGTTACCTACACGCCTATTCCGAGCGTCACTACAGTGGCAAGGGTTAAGATATATCTAAACCATATATGACCAAACAAACATTTCAATATTCATTCCGATAGGCAAAATTTTATCTTTATGTGATAAATTGATTTCCATTAAAACAACCAAAAAAATTAACACATTTGCAAAGGACACCGTACAAACTTTGCAAAAAAGCTAAATTTCCCTACTTTGAGGGCTACCAAAAAACAATCCTTTCGTATAATGGTGGCGGAAAATGACATTCCCCTTTTAGAGTTAGCAGATATTGAAAAAATGTCCGTGCGAGCTGTAAATATTTGTCAAACTGCGAACTTAAATAGCCTAAGAAAAATCCTTTGCTTCTTCCAGACTCAGGGTACCTTTAAAAATATTAGAAACTGCGGACAAAGAACGGAAAATGAACTCATTTTCATTTGTAATAAATATCTAAATGGTCATACTATTCAACAATCAATACCTAACCTGCCCTTTTTAAATAAAACAATTGAAATAATTAGCAAATTCAACCCCTTTAAAAAAGCAGCACTCAACAGACATATTGATTATTTGCTTTCCAAATTAAACGTTCGGGCAAGAAACGGAATTATAAACCTTTTTGGAAGAGTGCCAACCGCCAATAAGTTATTAGATACAATCTTTTCAAAAGATTTTAATTTTAGTAGATTGCGGAATATTGGAGAGAAGTCCTCACTAGAATTAGTTCAATTTAAAAAAAACATATCTGACTTTACGGAAATTTTACAAACTTTGGACGAAAGTCAATTAAGTAAAGAATACACAAGTCTTGTAATTAAAACCAGTTTCAGCAACATCCAAAACGACATTGATGACTTATTAACATCTGCATTCGATTTAAACAACAAAATAAAATTGTTTAAACTGATTGAACTTTTAATTAAATCAGATTTGCCCTTTAAGAAGGCTGAGAAAGAAATATTTTATTACAAATTTACAAATTCAAACAAAAAATCTTTACTAGAAATCGCCGAACTTCTAAACATCGGAAAAGAGCGGCTAAGGCAAATTAAAGTCAATTTTGAAGATGAACTAAAATCTTATTTTAGCTTCATTCTGAATCTACAAGAAGAAGACTTACCTCGATATGGAATAGAATCGGATACAGTATTCTTATTAATTGATGATGAGTTTGCCAATTCCATTAACTCAAATGAAGAAGTAAATTTTACCCCTCAATTCTATAGTGCCATCCTATCAATATTTCATGAAAAGACTCATTCTATTTTTGGAGATGGTGAAATGCTTTCGACAAAACATAAATTGTCAAATAGCAGAAGGATTTGCAACTTTTATCTTATAGCAAATGAAATATTTTATTCGTTTGACTTTTATGCTTTTGCAAATTCTGTGAATGAAATACTGAATGAGAGAATTATGGAAGATTATTATTTGCATTTTCAAGGATATATCGCACAATTTTTAAAGCAAAAAGCCAAAAGAAATTTTGATCAGATTATTTCAATATGTGAGAGTATTTTATTTAATGAATTCCACTTGGTGGTCAATGCTGATGGCTATCTTATTTTTGAACGAAATACCAAAAAACAACTGAGCGAATATGTTATTGAAGCCTTGCAAGAGCTTAATGAAATGACCAAGGTTGATGGCATTGTTAACAAAATAAAAATTAAACACCCACATTTAGAAACAAGTGCACAATCAGTTAGGGCGACATTGCAAAGAGAAAAAGAATTATTCATTTACATTGGCAGAAGTAGCACCTATGGCCTAAGGAAATGGCAAGATGAAAGAGAGAATCTAAAAGGGGGTACTATCCGTGATATAGTAGAAGAATATTTAATGGAAGAGGATGAGCCTAAGCATATTTCAGAAATAACCAAGTTTGTTCAAAAGTACCGCGATACGAATGAGTATAACATTAAAACTAATTTAGATTTAGAAGGAAGCATACGATTCCAATTTTTTCCAGGGGAATTTATTGGACTTAAATCAAAGTACTATTTGAAAACCGACAAGTATAAGAAGGCAGTAGGTTCACATTTTCGAAATGCTATATTTAGAAATATGAACGGTTGGAGTATTGACGAAGTAATAAATTTCTTCGTTAACAAATTTGACTACCACCCGATTCAAGTGAAGTCTTTGATTGAAAAAAAGATAATCAAAGGAGACGTTTCTATTTCTTCTGATAATAAATTAATCTTATGAGCAGAATTAACAAAATACGGCAACAGCACTCTGAAGAACTTGAAAAGCATTGTCGAAAAAATAACATCAGCTTTATTTCTATTCAAAAACTACTAGAAGCTGAAAAAACAAAAAAATTGTTGAAGCGAAATGCTCTTGTTCAACAAAACATTGACAAAGAAATTGATAATGCTATAGAAAATGAAAATAAATAAAATCATTCTAAATAATTTTCGCCAATATCATAGCGAGAATACAATTGAACTCCAGCCAAATTACGAGAAGAATATAATTCTTATTGGTGGCAAGAACGGCTATGGAAAAACAAACTTTCTTCTTTCGTTGGTGTGGTGCCTATATGGAGAAGATATTGCCAAAATAGATGAGAATTTTAAACATGAGATTCAAAAAGAAGGTAACTACTCTAAATTTTTAAAGAGCTGTTTGAATTGGGATGCAGTAAAAGAAGGAGAGAACAAATTTTCAGTCGAGATACATATAAGTGGCATTGAACTTCCAGAGATGAGAGATGTGAGTTCAGGCTCAGATTTTAAATGTCACATCAAAAGAGAATTCAATATTAGCACCTCATCTGATGAATTCGATATCGAAATTGAGGGCTTTAATGAGCCAATATTTAAGTCAACTGATGACAAAATTAATTTCATAAACGATTATATCATTCCACTTGAAGCAGCAAAATTTGTATTCTTTGATGCTGAGAAAATTGCAAGTTGGGCAGAACTTTCCACTAAAGAAGAAGGTAATGTCTTAAATGATGCATTGGGCAAAATACTTGGGCTTGATGTTTACGAAAGCTTGATATATGACCTAAATATTTACACAGACACTTTAAGAAAGGAAAGTGCAACAGCACAAGTAAAGCAGCAAATCATTACAACCGAAAGAGGTATTGAGTTGAACGTTGAAAAAATTGAGGAGTTAGAGAGCGAAGTAATTTCAAGAGAGAATGAAATTTTAAAGCTAAAAGGTGACATAATAAGTTATGAAGCATTTCTAGTTAAACATAGCAACAAGTCATTGAATACATCTAGTTTGGACGACCTTTATAAGCAACGAGACGATTTAAAACAAAAAGACATAGAACTACAAAACAAATTCAATGAATTAAGTGAAATCATTCCATTAGCAATTGCAGCAGGAAAACTTGAAGAAGTAACTGACCATCTAAAAAAGCAAGAAGAAGATTCAGTTATGAGAGAAAACCAAAAGGAGATTCTGGAAAAAAATAATGAATTAATAGAAAAGCTATTCAACACTCCGCCCTTTCCAATCGAAGGCGACATTTCATTCTCTAAAAAGACGTTTTATGCTGAGAAGGCAAAAAAGATAATGGAGGAAATATTTGGCAAAGTTGAGAGCAGCAATGAATTGGAATTTGAACATGATTTCAGTAAATCTGATAAAGACCTTTTAAATGACACATTTGAGTATATCAGGAAACAGTCAAAGGACATTTTTGAGCAAACAATTGATAATTACAATAGAATAAAAAACGATATTTCGGAAGTTGAAAAGCTAATCAAGAAGATTGAATCAGACCTTGAAGATGAGGAAATAACAGAGTATACAACGAAAAAATCTGATGCAGAAAGAAAAATTGAGAAGCTCGTTGAAGAAAAGGGTTCCCTTCAGAATCAAAAAGAAAACCTTAAAAGAGATAGCGAAAAACTCAATCAATCTTTACAAGTGCTACTAAAACGAATAAGCGTTTCTGAACAAAAGAAGAAAAAGCTTGATAAAGCCAACTTGTACATTAAGGCTTTAGAAGACTTTGTTTCCGAACAAAAGCGAAATAAGTGTTCCAAACTGGAACAGCTTATTTTTAAAGAAATGCAAAAACTAATGCACAAATTAAATAGTGAAGCTAATCAGAATTTCATAGCCGCAGTAAAAGCAGAACCCTTACCTGGCAACGATGGCTTACGCATTATTCTATACAATAAAGAGGGCGAAATTCGTACCAAAGAATCATTATCACAAGGGGAAAAGCAGATTTACATTTCCTGTTTAATTAAGGCTATACTTTCTTTATCTATACAAGAATATCCCATCTTTATTGATACTCCTCTAGGAAGGCTGGATGATGAGCACATCAAACATATCTTATTGTACTATT
This sequence comes from Bacteroidota bacterium, assembly GCA_023429985.1. Lineage (GTDB taxonomy): Bacteria > Bacteroidota > Bacteroidia > Chitinophagales > Chitinophagaceae > Flavisolibacter. Next base: position 36,910 of record JAEZCV010000018.1, read on the forward strand.
ACCCAGATTTAGCAAGTCAGGTTATTTTGATGGCAACAAACAACGAAATACCTCCATCAAGATACAAACTAGTGAAGGAAAATATAGCACAGGCTTATCTCCTGGAAAACATCAATAACAAAACAAAATTCAAACAAGGTTATTTTCAAAGCTATGAGAATTAAAATCAGCAAACGAAACTCTGATCTTATAGACCATCTGACATCACTCTTTAATTTTCGGTTTGATGGTATTATTGCAAGAATCGCTTTTAACTACAGTTTGCAGTTAAATAAAAAATTTCAAGTTGATGATGATGTTCAAATTGGCTCAGACGGGAAAGATTGGAGAGACGAAAGAGCCTTATTTGGGACATCTTCAGATGAAAAATCCTATTTAATTATCTATAAAGCTCTTCTAGACCAGCACTATAACAAGAACCTTACAGAAGACGACTTTGTAAAGTTATTTAAAAGGCATTTAGACCTTGGGTTGGAAAGAATAAATAAGGACTTAGAAAGCAAAAGTATCGCTAGTGGTTTTCATATTTCCTACCTTATGAAACTCGTAAAGAACGGATTAGAGCTTATATCAGAGAATAATCCATTCATCTCATTTGATAGTAATCTGAAGAGTATTAAAGAATATGATAAGCTGGTTTCCCTTACAATTGGAAAAGATGATTCTCAAAATGATGTTACACTAAGGATTAATGATTTAACAGAATTTGATAGTTGCAATATTGCTATTGCTGGAATGGTTGGTTCAGGAAAAACTGAGTTAGTAAAGGACCTTTTATATCAGGTTTCATTTCAAACAAAGAATAAATTAAAATTTATATTTTTCGATTATAAGGGTGAGGGAAATCCTGATAGATTAAAAACTTTCTTTGAATTGACAGGCAGTAAAATGGTTGACCTAAGAAGAACACCATTTGAATTAAATCCATTGGGCTTCATAAACATACAAAATGAACGGGCAAGGACATTTAACATAAAGTCTTTTGTTGATTTTGTTTGCACAATTGCCACACAATTAGGTGCGAGCCAAAAACATATTCTTCAAAAAATTATTACTGACTGTTTTGATCATCATCGCAACCTAAAGTCATTAATGCCAGAGATTTATAGCAATACCTACCCAACTCTGAATACCGTTCTAGAAGCTCTCCAGAATTATAATGAAGAAAATGAGAGAAGTCCAGATACACTTGACGCAATAATATCTGACTTGGCGACAAGTATCTTTCAATCAGAGGAAAATTCAGCTTCTCAGAAACCGAAAATTTATGAGCAAAGTTTGTATGTCAATCTTCCTCTTGAACTTTCAGACACTTTGAGGCAATTATGTGTATTTCTAACTTTAAAATATTTACTTGCTGAATTCAGTTCTACAAACGATACAGAACCTACAAAAGACAGGATAAAGCCATTACGATATGTTATAGTAATTGATGAAGCTCATGTTTATCTGAAAAATAAAAATGCCAGTAAAGCCTTAGAAGACATACTACGTGTGCTTAGATCAAAAGGAGTTGTAGTGATAATGCTAACACAAGGTGTCGAAGATTATAAAACAAAAAATTTTGACTTTGCCTCACAAATTAAAATACCGATTTGCCTGAATATTAATAACAAAGATTATAAGTTAATAGAATCTTTTGTTGGCACACCGAGAAGCAAACAAAAATTACAGGAGACTATCGGCAAATTAGAATCTCAAAAAGCAATTATTAACATCATTGACCCACAAGTAATAAAGATTAATCAATTTTGGCAGACACAACAAATTTTAAATAGCTAAACAACCTTATTTAGAGGTGAAAGCACATATGTGAGGCTCAAAAAAATACTAAAAAACCAGCTTGCAAAAGAGCATCTACTTTTAGAATACATTAGATTATTGTAATGGGCTGAATGTTAAATTTTTAATACTTTAAGAATTCAATAAGAATTTTAGCTTGACGAAAAAACGCTGGGAAAAAGAATTAGCAAATAAGCATTTACCTACACATTATAGTTCGACTACAGGCAGACTGAACTCGAATCCCCTCCATACACATAGCTATACAACAATAAGGTTAAAAGATAGATATACCTCAGTAGGAGCTGAAGCCTTTCAGCTCCTACTGTCCTCCTACGAAGCTGCACTTATCCTTTTAGTCAAGTATAAGCTCCTAAGCAGGTTAAGAATGAGAAGGAAAAAATCCCTTTCAGGTTCAACACCCTTAAAAAAAACCCTATCTTTAAACCTCCCAAAAAAAACAAACAATGAAAAAAATACTGGCACTGGCGCTTGGTGCAGCCATCTTTACAACCAACACTGCTGATGCACAAACAGATCAACCGGCAAAGAAAAGTCCGGCAGCTTCTGTAACCCAAACCATTAATTCTGGGGCTACAATTACCATTAATTATAGCCAGCCATCATTAAATGGAAGAACCATAGGAAGTGATGTAGAACCAAAACTGAACAAGGTTTGGCGAATGGGTGCTAATGAAGCCACAACTTTTGAAACCAGTAAGGATCTTAATATTGGCGGCCAGGTATTACCTGCAGGAAAATATTCTTTGTTTGGAATTTCAAAGGACGGCTCTTTTGAACTGATATTTAATAAGGAATGGAAGATCTGGGGGACACAATACACTTCTCACCGCAACAAAGACGCATTGCATTTTGAAGTAAAGAAAAAAGTTGCAGCCACCCCTTCAGAAAAACTTACCTATACTATTGGTAATGACGGAAAGATCAGCATGATATGGGGCGACCTTGATATAACTTTTTATGCTAACTAAAAATATTCTCAGTTAATAATAAGTCCCGCTCTTTGCGGGATTTTTTTTTACAGGTATAAAAACAAAGATCCCCCTGACGGAGGACCCTCGTCCAATGGCGTGATTGAATTAATTATCGGTCGGACGCCCTTGGCTTTACTTAGGATTGGACCGGTTCGTTCATATTTTGAATTCTGCCGGCTTTTCCATGGATAATGAGAACCCTCAAGAACGGCAGTGAGCTGGGCAAAAGCAAGCATTTTAAGCAATAAAATGCCAGTTTATGAAAGTAAACCTATTCACTAATAGGTAGTTCTACCTAGGGAGAATACTCATTCACGTTCCCCTGGCGACCATTATAATTAATTGCCTGGCTTTGGATAGCTGAAGGGTTTTATTATCTTACCGGCTGTAAAATTTAAAAACTATGGAACCCATATCCTCTGAGATCGTTGTGGAAACCCCTGCCATTAAAAAAGCAGCAATGGTTTTTCGCTCCATTAACCATCCTTTAAGACGACAAATACTTCAATTCCTTCACCAGGAAGCAAGGATGACCGTTACTCAATTATATATCAAGTTAAGGCTGGAGCAATCAGTGGTATCGCAGCACCTCGCTATTTTAAGGAAGGCTGGTGTGGTGCAAACAGAACGCCAGGGAAAGTTTATTTTTTACTCACTTAATTACAGCAGGTTAAAACAAATTCACCAGATTGCCGAGGAATTGATCAGGTAATGTGGAATGATTGAGATCGAATATCTACATAATAGAATCATTCAATGAAAAAATTAGCCCGAAAACAATTGGAATAAAGATTGTATCTAACTGAATATCAGTTATGCTGATTGTGTTTATTGATTTTGGGGCAGCATATAAAGACCGCGCAACCGGTCTTTATATATTTAAGGCAGAAAGGATAGCAGGTAGCCCGCTACAGCACCTCCTGCCACTATCAATGCAGAATTGACCTTTTTATATTTCAGGGAAACAAAGAAACTTAAAATGCAAATCAGCATGGTTTTCCATCCTGTTATGGATTCAATGCCCAGTTCAAACATCAGTACAAAAATAATGGCAACGGCCACCATGTTTACGGCATCTAAAAATGCCGACATATAAACCGACCGCCTTAAAAAAGGTATAAGCGGATTTAAAAGGGCAACAAACACAAAAGAAGGAAGAAATATCCCGATAGTTGCCATAACTGCACCTTCCCAGCCATTCATTTGCCAGCCAATAAAAGTGGCAGAAGAAAACACCGGACCGGGAGTGAATTGTCCAACTGCAATAGAATCAACCAGTACTTCTCTGCTTAACAAACCTTTTTGAACCAGCTCCACATCAAGAAAGGAAAACAACAGGTAGCCACTTCCATATAATATGCTCCCGATCTTTAAAAAATTTAAAAAGATATTTCCCGGGGAAACAGGTGTGGAAGGAACAACCTGCAGTAAAACAAATGGGAAAAAGCCAAATAGCGATCGCCCTGCTTTTAAAATAATGGCAAGGAAACCTGCACCAAATAAAACGAGAATTTCATTGATACCAAATAATACAAGAATCACTGATACCAACCCTAAAAAAACCAGTTGCCTTGTTTTTGCCGCTTTAATAAATAAAGGGATAATTGCTGCCACTATAATGGAAATTATCGCAGGCTTGATTCCATATAAAAATCTTTCTACCTGCGGCAACTGGCCAAATTCTTTATAGATCCATGCAAAAAAAGCAGTAATGATTACTGCAGGTATAATAAAACAGGCACCGGCAACAATTAAACCCTTCCATCCAGCCCTTTCGCGGCCTATGTGCATGGTCATTTCTGTGCTGTTGGGACCGGGAATCAGGTTGGTGGCGCCTACCAGGTCCAGAAAATGCTGGCGGTCCATCCACTTTCTTTTGCGTACCACTTCTTCCTCCATCATGGCTATGTGAACTGCCGGCCCGCCAAAGCCGATCACGCCAAGTTTAAAAAACAGTTGTGCTGTTTCAATAAGCCTTTCCCTTTTGTTTATTTTTGGATCCGGTAATCGATCGACCATCTTCCTCCACCTTTAATCAGTAAAAAAATACTTCCCAGGAGCATTGCCCAGTCGGTACGACTGGCATGTATCATATTCCAGAAACCTTCATTTGCCAGTATATGGGCCTTGGTGGTTGAAAGAGCAACCAACATAATTATAATAAGAGGTATAGCTGCTAATCGTGTAAATAATCCTGTTAAAATAAACACTCCACATATAATTTCAAATGCACCTACAAAAGGGCCTAGAAAATCGGGATTAGGCAAACCAATTTTACTGAACCTTCCAGCTCCAAGTTTACCGGCAAACAGAAATTTTTGAATGCCTTCCGAAAGAAATACGATACCCACCATTAACCTTATTAAAATTATTGACCGTTGATCTGTTGTATATAGGAACCTGGCTGATTTCATAAAGATTTATCCGGCTAAAGTTACCTGCAAATTAAATATATTAATAACCCTGTCTCAACATCTCTGCATATTCATTGGGCAGCTCACTTTCTTCAATTGCGCTCGCAGCCTTTTCAATGTCGTAATCAAACCGGATGAATTCAACGCTGAGATTATCCTGAAGTAATGAATTCCTTTCATCTATTTCCAGCATTACATAACAGCCCTTTGCATTTCCATCTTTAGGTTTACCAACTGAACCAATGTTTATTGCATGAAGAAAATGGCTTCCATCTTTTAAAGTTCTGTGATAGGGTTTATGTGTATGTCCAAAACACATTATGTGAGCATCGGCATCTTTCATAATGCGTAACAATGATTTTTCTTCACGGTCTTCAAACAAATATTCATTGTTCTTACGCGGACTGCCATGAACAAGCAAGATGTTCAATTTATCATCATTCAACTGGTATTCTATTTTTATATGGGCAGGAAGAGAGCGCAAATATTTTCTTTCATTGTCGCAAATAACTGAATTTGTAAAACGGATAGAAACCTTTCCCATTTCTTTGTCCTTTTCTGTTTTATAGGCACAGCCACATTCATCGGAATTTCTGCCAATGCCAAAATCATAATTCCCTGCTATTACCGGTATATTTCTTTTTCTAATTTCATTGATCACTTCATTGGGCCAGACATTGTAACCTACCAGGTCGCCGAGGCAGTACAGGGCATCGGGATTTTGTTTATCGATTGAAGAAAGGCATGATTCCAGTGCCGGAAGGTTAGCGTGGATGTCGGAGAATAAGGCGATGCGCATGAGTGATAGTTTTGCTAATTGCTGTTTATCAGCAACATTGTTTTGCAGGATCACAACAAGGTTTTTCTGCATAAACAGTAATGCTGAAAATACCGGCACCTGAATTTTTAAAATCTTCAATTTCCTTTGATGATAAATAATTGGAAAGGATATCATCAGGAATATTGATCTTTTTTTCCTTTTGCAACCGGAGTTTTGCAAAACCATTCTTTTTGATGAGATCAAGATAATCATCCTTCTGAATGGCTCCGGAAACACAGCCTGCATACATTTCAGCAGCATTCCTTATTTTTTCAGGAAGGGCTCCAACAAGTACAATATCAGAAATACTGAAATGACCGCCTGTTTTCAAAACCCTGAAAATTTCTTTGAATACACCGTCCTTGTTGGGAACCAGGTTCAATACACAATTGCTCACAATAACGTCAGCAGTTTCCGCAGTTACTGGCATTTTTTCAATGTCACCCTGCCTGAATTCAACGTTATGAAAGCCACGCACTTCTGCATTGTGCCTGGCCTTGTCTATCATGGCAGGCGTAAAGTCAATTCCAATTACTTTTCCCGATTCCCCGGCTTCATGCCGTGCAATGAAAGCATCATTACCGGCACCACTGCCCAGATCAATCACTACATCGCCTTTTTGTATCTGGGCAAATTCTGTAGGTAGGCCGCAACCAAGTCCAAGGTCGGCATCCGGATTATAGCCTTCCAATTGCTTATAATCTTCCGACATGATATTATATACTTCGGTGCTGCATCCTCCGGCACCACAGCAGGAGGAAGTGTTTACTTCTTTGTCCTGCAAGGCAATTTCAGAATATTTCTGTCTTACCATTTCTTTTACATTGTCCTGTTCCATTTTGTTTGTTTTAGTTATCGTAATATAACGATAGTTATAAATAAAAAAAATCAACAGCAGCTGCTGTTGCCTTTATATGAATCAAAAATCTGGTTAAGCCATGACTGCGCCTGCTTCCATTCTTTCATATCGATGCAATAGCAAACCTTTGCACCATCAATAGTTCCTTTAATCAATCCTGCTTCTTTTAATTCCTTCAGATGCTGGGAAACGGTGCTTTGAGATAAAGGAAGTTCATCAACAATATCACCACAAACACAGGTTGACCTGCCGGCCAGCAGTTTTAAAATGGCAATACGTGCGGGGTGACCCAGCGCCTTTGCATATTTGGCAAGCCTGTTTTCCTTTGCAGTGAATTCGTATGATTTAGTAACGCCCATTTCTATCGCAATATTACGATATATTTTTATTCTCCAAAATTATTTTCAGGATTTTAAATTCCGAACCCCAGTTTCGTTTGTTTTTTGTTTCCCGCAGATTGCGGAGATTGAAAAATTCTGCTGTTGCCTCAAACATTTCCTTGCGCAGATGGCGGAGATTAGTTCCTAAAAAGCAAAAATTATTACTTTGCGCATCGTTAGTTCTCATTGCAACCTCAGGTTACAATCTGCGAAATCTGCGCAGGTTCATGTTGCTAACAATAATGACTTCCTTAATCTGCGAGATCTGCGGGAAATTAATTTTGTTTCCCGCAGATTGCGGAGATTGAAAAATTCTGCTGTTGCCTCAAACATTTCCTTGCGCAGATGGCGGAGATTGAAACCCACTCCTGGCGTTAATCCATTCTTTCCCTGATTGATTTGATCATCTCTGCAAAATCATCCTGCAACTGCATATAATAAAACATTCCATCTTTAATAAAGTATGAATAGTTGCAGGTTTTTAAAGTAGAAAAATAAATAGTTTTTAATGGCGCGTCTTTGGAAAACATATAAATTTTCCCTTCCGAACGACAAGAGCCAGTGGTGTCCTGAACCCTGTAGTTTTGCTTCAATTGTTTTATTAAACTTCTTATTACTATGCTATCGGAAGTATTGTAAAATTTAAAATATCTTGAGTACCGCATACTATCAATCCCGGGATTATCATAAAAAATAAACTGAAGACTGTCAGTTAAATACATGTTCCCTAAAATTTCTTTACGGGTTTCATTTCCATTACCTGCTGAAACATTCTGTTTGCTGCCTGCACCGGAACATGAATAAAACCAGATGCAGTTTATCGCTAAAAACTTTAATAAAATTCTTTTCATTTTAAATTAAATAAGGGCAGGAGCATAGCTCCCACCCTGACAGTTTCCTTAGTGATAATTTAATATAAATTGGTTTGTGGAGTAAAGCTTGTCCAGCCCTGCATCCAGTTTGTTGATCCCATTGCTCCTCTATAAGGAACATTTGTAAAGAAGGGATCCAGGCCGCCAAACCCTGCACCAGCAAGTGCAGGAGAACCTGCTTTTGGCAAATAGTTCGGCATGTCCCAGTTAAATGGAGCAGTTAACATGGCATCATCGCCGGAATTAAGGGTAATGTTACCTTCCGATTCTGCTTTAGTCTGCAATTGTGCAGCCGTAAGAACCGTTTCAGCACCTGCCGAAACATTATAAGGTTTAGCTAAGGCATGTACCAGGTTATTCATGAATTTAGAACTACCATTCATATAAGAATTAGCAGTAGCAGCCGACTCCATAGAAAACCCTGCTTTGGGAAATCCTATAAGAATCGAATTATGCACTTCAAAATTCACGGCTCTTCTCCAACGGTTAGCAAAATTTATTTGGGAATTCGTGTTTACATCACCGTTAGGACCGATCCAGGTTATGTTTGAAAGAACAGGTTTTGTGTTGGGTGAAGCGGATGTTCCAGTTCCATCATTATCGGCTTCCACCCCGTTTCCTGCATCACCTGCATCAGCAATTTCAGGCCTGCGTTGTACCACCGCAAACTGAATTTTCCCGGTGTATCCGAAATCAAAATCCAGGTCATCATCCGAAGAAGCATATGCTACCAGGTATTTTGCATTTACAGTTCCACCAAAGAATTCGTATGCATCATCATTTCCATAAGAAACCTGAACATGCTCAATAGTGCTTCCGGAACCAACACCTCCTAATGTTAATCCATTGATCTCCGATCCTGGTTCAGCTGCAATGCCTGCAAATTCAATTCTTACATAGCGTAATGTTCCTGAATTGTCAGTTGCATTGGTACCGCCATATCTCCTGTCAACACCGCCCTCAATTAATGGGGCAGGAGAAAGCGGACGGTTGGTAGGTGCATTTCCCAGAATAATAATTCCTCCCCAGTCGCCACGTGCACGCTGTCCTGCAGGCTTTCCCGATGTAAATACAATAGGCGATTGCGCTGTCCCCAATGCTTCAATCCTGGCGCCTCTTTCAATGATCAAAGCTCCTTTCTGAGAAACATCACTTTTTAAAATTGTTCCCTCAGGAATTCTTAAAGTTGTTCCCTGTCCAAAATATACATATCCCCTGATAGTATATACGCCTCCTGTAAGGGTTATATCTCTTTCGTATGAACCTACCAGCACACGACTAACATTTGGATCATCCGGATTATTGGTATTGCCGGTTCCATTTTCTTCATTAAAATTCACCTTAACACATGATACTGTCATGGCTGAAACGATGGCCACCAAAAACAGTTGCTTTAACTTATTCATTTGAATTGCTTTTATATTTTATTTTTTATTCAGATCGAAATCATAGGTAAATCCTACAGTAATGGTTGTTCCCGGGCTAAAAGAATAATTGATCCTGTCGCCTTTGGAAAAATTATATCCTGGTTCAGAAGAGAAATTATCATAAAAGGTGTACGGATTATTAAAAAGGTCAGATACAGTGATCTTCCATTCACCTTTATCATTCAATACTTTTTTAGATAATTGCAGGTCAAGTACATTTCTTGGCTTCTCATATATATCATAAAAACCTGCTCCGTTCGGATCACCCACCAGTGAAATCCTTGGACCTAACCTGTTATATAATGCTGTTGCATTCCAGCCGTTATTATTGAACTGCAAACCACCATTAATAATGTATGGAGATTGTCCGAATAATGGCCTGTCCTGCTCCACCAGGTTACCCGAAGCCTGTTCGGTAGATAATGTAACTTTTGATTCGAGATAGGTAAAGTTTCCTATAACTGTCAGGTTGGAAAGTTTTTCACTGATGAAGGAAAGGTCTTTCCTGATCTCTACTTCTGCTCCATATAAAAATGCTTTATCTGCATTGGCATAAGTATATAACCAGCGGTCGCTGTTGCTGCCACCATCCATTCTTAACTCAATAGGATCGTTAAAGCTTTTGGCAAGCAATCCCACAGATAATACTTCACCGGCTTTTGGATAGTACTCATAACGCAGGTCCGCATTAATAATAGAAGTACGTTTCAATTCTGTATTACCCGCAACACCCCAGATCTGCTCATAATCGAAGAACTGGAAGGGCGCAATTTCCCTGAATTCAGGTCTGGCAACAGTTTGTGATATGGAAGCACGCACCTGGTGTTTGGTATTTAATGAATACGTCATGTTCAGTGAAGGAAGAAGATCCCACTTCTCTGTATTTACTACAATACGCTTTAAGGAAAGATCTCTTGTTGTTAAAAACTGCTCAAAGAATTCTGCTCTCAATCCCCAGATCAAACGCAGCTTTTCACCAAACTTGTTATCAAACATTATATAAGCATTGTTCAATGCAGAAGCCCCAATATATTTATCGGTATTCTGGGTCTGGTCTTCAAGGAATACGCCATCATCCTTCACATTTGAAGTTTGAAATGCCTGGTCGAAAGGAATATGAATGTCGGTTGCAGATGATGCAGGCCTGTAACGGAATACACGTGAATGAAAATCCCTGTAACGCAGCATGGTTCCTCCACCCAATTTGAATGTTTGCCTGTTGCCTGCAAAACTGAATGGAACAGCCAGTGATGCATGACCCCCATAAGAGAAATCTTTCAGGTCAGAAAAAAATCTTCTGGTATCATCATCATCCAATTCGAAAAGCGCGGTAGAATTATTAAGCGGCCGTCCGAATTGTGCGGTTCTGAAATCGGGTTGTGTTTTATGGTTATATGAAAAATTACCGTTCCATTTAAATTTAATTCCTGAAGCCGAAACCATATGATCTCCTTCAAGCTGACCACTGTACAGCGACCTTTGATTAAGAAAAGATGAACGGAGTGAAATCGTTTGAATGCGGCTGTTATTTTGAAGTGTACGGTTGATATAATTGTCTTCAAACAACTGGTTAAAAAGATTTTTGAAAGAAATCTTATGCCTGCCTTTTATATACGTAAAATTGGCCAATGCACCGGCATTAATGCCATAGCGATTTTGTGTTTCCGTTCCGGAGAAAATAGCAGCCCTGTCTTCCTCAAATCTTCCCCTTGTTACATCATCATAAATGATCATAGCCCTGCGGTGGTACAATGAAATTATTGTTCCGAACTTTCCCTGGTTCTTAAAATTCTTTACATTAGACCAGGCCAGATTTATGGTAGATATGGGTGCGGCTTTGGATGTAACTTCTCCATAAACATCTCCTTGAAAACTGCGGGTGGCTTCCATTTTTTGTGCATCGGTTAAACTTCTGTAACCAGAAATGGAAGGAATGTTTTCCGGTAATGAGCGGGTGCCATCATCAAAACCAATCCAGTCGTTACTGTTACGGCGGTTGCTGGTAAAGTCCTTGAATGTTGACTGGCTGTTATATCCAACCGAAACGCCAACACTAATAGCATTTTTTACAGGAATGTCTTTTGTATTGACCTGAACCAGTCCACCTGCAAACTCGCCTGGCAAATCGGGAGTTGCCGTTTTATTAATGATGATGTTATCAATCATCATAGAAGGGATCATGTCAAAAGAAAAAGCTTTTTTGTCGGGCTCCGATGAGGGCATTTGTGCATCATTGATAAGGGCCTGGTTGTAACGGTCGCTCAAACCACGGATAATTACAAACTTATTATCCTGGATAGAAGCACCACTCACCCTTTTCAATACTTCACCGGTGTTGCGGTCGGGTGTACGCCGAATAAAATCCGATGCAAGTCCACTGGAAAGTGCTGTATTATTTCTTTGAAAATTCAGTAGCGCATTGGTGCTTTCCTGCCTGCGGCTGACAGACCGGATTACAACGGCATCCTGCTCCTGAACTGAAAAATCAAGTGTTATTACCAAATCACCGGCCTCTGTTGAAGGATCTACATCCGAAACCGATTTAGATGCGTATCCCACTGCAGAAACAGTGATGGTAATCCTGCCAGGATTTTCAACTACCAGTGAAAAATTTCCGGATACATTAGAAGCTGTTTTGATGGATGTGCCTTCTACTTGAACAGTAGCCCCTGAAACAGGCTCATTCCTTTCATTAATAATCTTTCCAGATAACCGGGTGGCCTGCGCATGAACCAGGTTGCTTCCCAGTACAAAAACGATCGCAATAATGAATCTCAATAACATCCTTCTAAATTTGATGCAAAGGAAAAATTGGAATGTTATTGAACTATTACCACATCGTTACCAAATTATGAACCACCTCCATAAAGCTGAATAAAAACCGGAATTAATAATTTGGTAACAATGAAGGCCTAGTTTTGGGCCTGATTTTTTTACTTCTCTATATTATGAGGTACCGCCTGTTCGCCGTTTTTCTACCCGTTTTATTCATTTCCTGCTTTAAAAACTATAATGGCAGGATCGATATTGATGGATCCAGTTCCGTTTATCCTGTTACTGAAGCAGTTGCAGAAGAGTTCAGGGTAGATCACGGCGATATCCGGGTTACCGTAGGCGTTTCAGGAACAGGTGGAGGATTTAAAAAGTTTGGGCGTGGTGAGATCGACATCGCCAATGCTTCACGCCCCATAAAAAAGGAAGAGGCGGCAGCTGTGAGGGCTTCGGGCCATGATTTTATTGAAATCCCGGTTGCATATGATGGGCTTGCAGTAGTTGTAAGTCCGAGCAACGATTTTGTTGACCACCTCACCGTGGAAGAATTAAAAAAAATATGGGAACCGGCAGCGCAGGGAAAAATTAAATCCTGGGCACAGGTAAGAGAGGGCTTCCCCGATGTGCCTTTACGGTTATACGGCGCCGGTACTTCTTCTGGCACCTACGATTATTTTACAGAGGCTGTTACGGGCAAATCCAAATCCTCTCGTGGCGATTATACGGCAAGTGAAGACGACAATGTGCTTGTTCAGGGAGTTTCATCTGATATAGGAGGACTAGGTTATTTCGGACTTGCATATTATATCGAAAACAAGAGCAGGCTGAAACTGGTGGGGATTGACAATGGTAAAGGAATTGTTTTTCCAACCGATGCAACCGTTACCTCGGGAGAATACAGCCCTTTATCCAGGCCTGAATTTATTTATATCCATTCGTCTGCTGCAAATAAGCCAGAAGTAAAGGATTTTGTGAAGTTCTATATGCAGCAGGCTCCTGCCCTTGTAAAGGAAGTAGGTTATGTTCCACTGCCGGCAGATGTTTACACGCTCTCTTACCAGAGATTTATCGAGGGAAAATACGGTTCGCTATTTGCAAATACATCAACCGTTGGAGCAGACCTGGTGTCATTATTAAAAGCAGATTCTACAAGTAAACAATAGTATGAGACTTAAAGAAAAGCTGATCGAGTTTTTAATGATGGCCTGTAGCTTCATTACAGTACTTACCACACTTAGTATTATTGTTATACTGGCTGTAGACAGTTTTAAATTCTTCCAGGAAGTTTCAATAGTTGAATTTCTTACCAGCAAACAATGGACACCTTTATTCAGTGAAAAGAATTTTGGAATACTTCCATTACTTTCAGGAACCCTGCTTACCACGGTCATAGCCATTTTAGTTGCCGTTCCACTAGGACTGGTGATTGCGGTTTATTTAAATGAATATGCTTCACCGCGTTTTACAGGATATGTAAAACCTGTGCTTGAAACACTTGCTGCCATTCCAACGGTAGTATATGGATTTTTTGCTTTGCAGTTTGTTACTCCACTGTTGCAAAATTTTATTCCGGGACTGGGAGGTTTTAATGCACTTTCTCCCGGACTGGTAATGGGCATCATGATCATTCCTTACATTACTTCCTTAAGTGAAGATGCTTTAAGAGCGGTGCCTTCCTCGTTAAGAGAAGCATCGTATGGCATGGGAGCTACAAGATTTCAAACAGCATTCAGAGTGATGATACCGGCAGCTTCATCCGGGATTATCGTTTCTATTATTCTTGCTATTTCAAGAGCATTGGGCGAAACCATGATCGTTGCCATTGCAGCAGGCCAGGAACCGAAATTTACTTTCAATCCAAAAGAATCTGTAGAAACCATCACCACTTATATAGTACAGGTGAGCATGGGTGATGTACCCCAGGATTCCCTGGAATACCGAACCATTTTTGCAGCGGGCATGACACTGTTCATTTTTACTTTTATTCTAAATAACATCAGCTTCTGGATGAGAAGAAGATTTACTATAAAATACCAATGAAACACCTGGTAAAAAAAATAAAACGCATTGATAAAACATTCCAGTACCTGGCAATGAGTGCAACCTTTTTTGTATTGCTCATTCTTGTCATTTTATTATGGGATATTTTTTCCAATGGATTTTTAAGGCTCAACTGGAATTTTTTCTCTAACCTTCCATCAAGGCATGCAGAAAAATCGGGCATCATGACCGCCCTCGCAGGTATGGGTTCGTTATTATTCTTTACAATTTTAGTTGCCCTTCCCATTGGTGTAATGGCAGGAGTTTACCTGGAAGAATATGGAAAGAAAAATAAATTCGCCAGCTTTATTGAAATCAACATTGCAAACCTTGCCGGTGTTCCTTCGGTAATTTATGGGATACTGGGATTGCAGTTATTTGTACGAATGTCGGGAATGGGAAACAGTTTACTGGCAGGCGCCCTTACCCTTTCCTTACTTATCATGCCCATAATTATTGTTGCAACCAGAGAGGCAATAAAAGCCGTTCCGGATTCATTGCGCGAAGCATCTTACGGACTGGGTGCTACCAAATGGCAAACTACCAGTCGCGTAGTGATTCCTTCTGCCCTGGGAGGAATTTTAACAGGGATCATTCTTGCAGTTTCACGTGCAGTTGGCGAAACCGCACCTTTGCTTGTCATTGGTGCGCTGGTATATGTACCTTTCATACCCGAAGGGCCAAATGACCAGTTCACTACTTTGCCTATTCAAATTTTTAACTGGACCACCAGGCCCCAGGAAGCTTTTATTGTAAATGCAGCGGCAGGCATTGTTGTTTTATTGCTGATAACTTTTCTTTTAAATGGAATAGCTATTTACATCCGTAGTAAATGGTACAAAAAAATCAGGTACTGATCTATGTATAAACTGGAAGCAAAGAATGCAAATTTATTTTACGGTGAAAAACAGGCACTGAAAGATATCAGCATTGGTATTGAAGAAAATTCTGTAACCGCCTTTATTGGTCCATCGGGTTGCGGTAAATCTACTTTACTAAGATGTTTTAACCGCATGAACGACCTGATAGAAAACGCAAAGATCAAGGGAGAGTTTTTAATGGATGGTCAAAATATCTATAAAGATGTAGATACCTATGAATTAAGAAAGAAGATCGGGATGGTATTTCAAAAGCCCAATCCTTTTCCAAAAACCATTTTTGAAAACGTTTCTTATGGACTTCGTATCAATGGAATAAAAGACAGGAAACTTATTGAAGAACGCGTGGTTGAATCGTTAAAACAATCTGCGCTTTGGAGCGAAGTGGAAGGTTCTTTGCATAAATCAGCACTGTCTCTTTCGGGAGGGCAACAGCAAAGACTTTGTATTGCGCGCGCGCTTGCCACCGAACCAACCGTTTTATTAATGGATGAACCGGCATCGGCACTTGATCCCATTTCAACAGCCAAGATCGAAGACCTCATATATAAGTTGAAGGAAAAATTTACAATAGTAATTGTAACGCATAATATGCAACAGGCTGCAAGGATCAGCAATAAAACAGCTTTTTTCTACCTTGGTGAGCTGATAGAATTTGATGACACCAAAAAAATGTTCACCAACCCGGAACATGAAAAAACACAGAACTATATTACAGGAAGATTTGGATAAAAAACTTTAATATGACCCATTTACAGGAAGAACTGAAATATTTAAGAGAAACATTATCCGAAATGGCCAAGCTGGTGGGTAGCCAGCTCAAAAAAAGTTTCCAGGCACTTGCCGATGATGACCAGGACCTGGCCAATGAGGTGATCTTCAATGAAAAAAGAGTGAATGCTTCGGAACTGAAGATCGATAAAGACTGCGAACATATTTTTGCTTTGCTGACGCCTGTTGCCCACGACATGCGTTTTGTATTTGCAACTCTTAAGATCAACGCCGACCTGGAAAGAATCGGGGATTATGCAGAAGGTATTGCCAAGCTTTCCTTACAGGGAGAATTGAAATTCGACAAAGCGCTTATGGAAAAGCTGAAGTTGAAAAAAATGTATGACACTGCATTTGAGATGATGAAGGACGTTACCCAGGCTTATTGCGATGATGATACCAAAATGGCCAGAACTGTTTTTACTAAAGACATTGTATTAAATGATATAAATTTCTTTGCAACGGATATTGTTGCTAATTACTGCAAGGAGAACTTAGACAAGATCCACCAGGCGCTCTATCTTTTATCCATTGTGAGAAAAATGGAAAGAGTGGGCGACCATATCACAAATATTGCAGAAGAAATTATTTTTTATAAAGAGGCGCGTGTGCTAAAACATGGTAAATAGAAAGAAGATAACGAAATCTGAGGCTTTGCCGACTATTAACAAGGCAAAGGAATCATTTTTGCCGCATCAAATTGTTTATCAATCTTCTCTCAATACGGTTGCTAATTCTTATGGGACCTTCACTGGTAACAATAACTTAACATAGAAATAATAATCCGCAGGTCAAACTTGATAGTTTTGCGGCCATATTAATTTATCATGAAGTTATTGTTAAGCATCCTAATATTAATATCCCTGCCAGCAATGGCCCAAACAGATTCAATAACTACCACCAAATCAACAAAATGGTATGATAAGTTTTCTATCAGGGGATATTTGCAGGTGCGTTACAATCGCTTGCTGGAAACGAATTCACAACTTCAATGCGAACAGTGTGATAAGTCATGGGGTGAAGGTGGGGGCATTCTCATCCGGCGCGCCCGCATCATATTTTCAGGACAGATCCATCCCAGGGTATTTTTTTATATCCAACCCGATTTTGCCAGCTCTCCCGGCGGCGAAGCTTTAAATTTTGCCCAGATGAGAGATGCCTATCTCGACCTGGGTCTCGATAAAAAAAATGAATTCAGGATCAGGCTGGGACAAAGCAAAATTCCTTTTGGTTTTGAGAATATGCAATCCAGTTCTAACAGGCTACCCCTCGACCGAAATGATGGATTGAACAGCGCATTAAGTAATGAAAGGGATATGGGTGGTTTTTTTTACTGGGCACCACAGTCAGCCAGGAAAATATTTTCTTCAGTATTAAGTGAAGGTTTGAAAGGTTCGGGCGACTACGGCGTTTTTGGATTTGGCGTTTTTAATGGTCAGACTGCCAATCGCCCGGATAAAAATGATGAATTGCATGTGGTAGCAAGACTTAGCTATCCAATTGCCATAGGCAACCAGTTAATTGAACCAGGCATTCAGGGTTATACAGGTAAATATGTTGTTTCGGGCTCCCAGCTCTCTCCCGGTGTAAAAGTAGTTGCAGGAAATAATTACCGTGATGAAAGATTTGCTGCCAGTTTTATTTTATATCCCAAACCATTTGGAATTCAGGCAGAATATAATGTGGGCAGAGGACCCGAGTTTAATAAGATAACTGACTCCATTGAAACCAGGAGCCTGAAAGGTGGCTATGCAACTTTTAGTTATTTCGCCCGAATAAAGAACCAGTTGCTCTATCCATTTGTTCGTATCCAGCACTATAACGGAGGTAAAAAACATGAACTGGACGCACGCAGCTACGAAGTAAAAGAACTGGAAATAGGCGTGGAATGGCAACCTGTCCAAAATTTTGAACTGGTAGCACAGTACACCATTTCCGATCGCCGGTTTGAAGATTTTGAAAACCAGGAAAACCACCAGACGGGGAGACTTTTGCGCCTCCAGGCCCAGCTGAACTTTTGATAACTATATATAAATTATTTTTTTTCTATGTGAATAATTATTTCCATTTATTATTCACTTAAGGAATGAACTCGATAATTGAAACTAACTTTGCACCACTTTAATTCATCACATGAATATTTTCGCCAAATTACTGGCTCCTAAGAACAAGGTATTTTACGAACTGTTTGAAAAAAGCGCAGATAATGTAAAGCAAATGGGCCTTTTGCTTACCCAGGTGGTAAGAGAATCCGATTTTGATAAAAGACAAACGCTTATCGGCCAGATGGAAGATGTAGAACATGCCAACGATGAGCTCACCCATAGTCTTTTTACCGAGTTAGGTCGTAATTTCATTACTCCTTTCGACCGCGAGGATATACATTACCTGGCAACCGCCATGGATGATATTGCAGATTTTATTTATGCTTCTGCAAAAAAGATCAACTTCTACCGCGTGAATCCAAATGAAATAGGCATTCACAAACTTTCCGATATCATTCTTCAAAGTACCGAACAGGTAAGAAAAGCAGTAATAGAATTAAGAAACATGAAGAATATGCGGCTGATAACCGAATCGCTGGTAAAGATCAACAGCCTGGAAAATGAAGCCGATGATATTTTTGATATGAGTATTGAAAGATTATTTGCCACCGAAGAAGATGCCAAGGAAGTGATCAAGAAAAGAGAGATCTACCAGGCAATGGAAACGGCAACCGATAAATGCGAAGATGCCGCTAACGTAATTGAATCAATTATTGTTAAATACGCCTAGTAAGAAAAGCCTGCTCTTTTTCTTACCCACCAAAACAGTGATATGACCTTCCTGATTATTGTAATTGCGCTGGCGCTGATATTTGATTATATCAATGGCTTTCACGATGCGGCCAACTCTATTGCCACCATTGTTTCCACCAAAGTATTAACGCCTTTCCAGGCTGTGTTATGGGCAGCAGTTTTCAACTTTGCTGCCTTTTTCATTTTTAAGGATCACGGTGTTGCAGATACTGTGGCTAAAACAGTAAATCCCGATAATGTTTTTCGCGCCAGCATGCTGGTTGTAGTATTTTCCGGGCTCATTGCTGCCATTGCCTGGAACCTGCTTACATGGTGGTTTGGAATTCCATCTTCTTCATCACATGCTTTGATTGGTGGATTTGCAGGAGCAGGATTAGCAGCAGGCGGGTTAGATGCTATTAATTCCGCACCCATATTAAAAACTGCCAGCTTTATTATTCTTGCTCCGCTGGTAGGAATGTTTTTCGCCTTTGTAATGTCGTTATGGTTTCTTATGTCCTTCAGGAAGGATTTTCTTCCCAAACTGGTTTCCATAATAATTCTAATACTGGTAGGATGGTTTCTGCGCGCCAACCTCGAACTTGATCCTGACAAACTGCAATCTCATTTTGAATCATATTTTCTGAAAGTTGTTTTCTACAGTAAGAATTTCAAATGGATATTACTTGCCCTGATCCTTGTGATCATGGCATTATTCACTTTCTGGTTAAATACTTTGAATGCCTACAGGTCAAACGTTTGGTTTAAACGACTGCAACTGGTTTCTTCGGCGGCATTCAGCATTGGCCATGGCGGAAATGATGCGCAAAAAGTAATGGGGATTATTATGGCTGCCCTGGTAGCCTATGACCCGGCGGGTTATTCTCTCGAAAACATGCCCGTGTGGGTTCCGCTTGCATGTTATTCCGCCATTGCCCTGGGAACCATGAGCGGGGGCTGGAAGATTGTAAAGACCATGGGTACCCGCATCACAAAAGTGACGCCGTTTGAAGGTGTTGCAGCTGAAACTGCAGGTGCCATAACCTTGTTTGTAACCGAGGCTTTAAAAATACCTGTAAGTACCACACATACAATTACAGGTGCCATCATGGGCGTGGGGGCAACCAAAAGATTATCGGCTGTGCGTTGGGGTGTTACCATTAATCTTTTGTGGGCATGGGTTCTTACCATTCCCATCAGCGCATTTCTTGCAGCAATAATATTCCATATAGCCAGGCTGTTCCTTTAATAGATTTTCCGAAGTTTGTGGAATATCTTTAAAACATGGCGAAAATATTAGTTACCGGCGGATGCGGATATATTGGCTCGCACACCATTGTAGATCTTCTGGAAAACGGGTACGATGTTGTTTGTGTAGATAATAATACAAGGTCCAACCCCACCGTAATGGAAGGAATTCAAAAGATCACAGGCAAAACCATCAAGAATTATAAAGTAGACCTTTGCAATTACGACGATACCTATGCTGTTTTCCAGGAAAACCCCGACATAAAAGGCATCATTCATTTTGCTGCATATAAAGCCGTTGGCGAATCGGTTGAAAAACCGCTGATGTATTTTGAAAACAACCTTTATTCACTCATCAGCATTTTGAAATGCGTTCAGGAATTTTCTGTTCCCTGGTTTGTATTTTCCTCATCATGTACAGTTTATGGCAACCCCGACGAAACCATGGTCACGGAAGAAACACCTATAAAACAGGCCGCCTCTCCTTATGGTTATACCAAGCAAATGGGAGAACAGATACTGGGAGAATTTAGAAAAAACACCAATACGCAAACCATATTATTAAGATATTTTAATCCGGTGGGTGCCCATCCTTCCATTCATATTGGGGAATTGCCTCTGGGAAAACCTCAAAACCTGGTGCCTGCCATTACCCAGACCGCTATTGGAAAGCTTCCAAAAATGAGGGTTTTTGGGGATGATTATCCAACAAGGGATGGAAGTTGTGTTCGTGATTATATTCACGTAAGTGATATTGCACATGCCCATACCCTGGCCATTAAATACCTGGAAGAAGGAAAGAATCAAACCGCATGCGAGGTTTTTAACCTGGGAACGGGCAAGGGCGTAACCGTATTGGAAGCTATTGAAGCCTTTGAAAAAATAAGCGGCGTAAAACTCAATTATGAAATTGGTCCCCGCCGCCCGGGCGATGTAGTAGCCATTTATGCAAATAATGATAAGGCCAGAACAAAACTCAACTGGAACCCCGGAAGATCTCTGGAAGAAATGATGGAAACTGCCTGGAAGTGGGAACTCAAATTAAAAGATGATGAATCCCTGCATAAGAATCCTAATTTCCAGATGAACTGATTTTCAAACATCCATCTCCAAACAAAAAGAAACCCTTTACTTTTGCAGCCAAATGGAAAAAATGCTTAAAGATATTCAGTCCTCCGGCAAGAAAGATACAAGAAGTGGTTTTGGTGATGGCATCGTGGAGGCTGCAAGAAAGAATGCTAATGTGGTAGCACTGACCGCCGACCTGGCCGGATCTTTAAAACTTCAACAGTTCATGAAAGAATTTCCGGAAAGGTTCATCCAGGTAGGTATCGCGGAAGCGAATATGATGGGCATTGCGGCAGGTTTAACCATTGGAGGAAAAATTCCATTTACTACAACATTTGCCAACTTTTCCACCGGCCGTGTATACGACCAGATCAGGCAGAGTATAGCTTACAGCGGCAAAAATGTAAAGATCTGTGCCTCTCATGCGGGAGTAACACTTGGAGAAGATGGTGCCACTCACCAGATTCTTGAGGACATAGGCCTGATGAAAATGCTTCCCGGCATGACCGTTATTGTGCCCTGCGATTACCAGCAAACGAAAGCTGCAACCATGGCGGTGGCGGAATATGAAGGCCCGGTTTACCTGAGGTTTGGCCGACCCTCCTGGCCTATGTTTACAAAAGACGAACCTTTTGAAATTGGAAAGGCCCAACATTTTTCTGAAGGAAATGATGTAACCATTTTTGCATGCGGACATATGGTTTGGAATGCCATACAGGCTGGTGTGGCACTCGAAGAAAAAGGCATTAGTGTTGAAGTGATCAATATTCACACAATTAAACCTCTTGATGAAGCTGCAGTGCTGGCATCCATCAAAAAAACAAAATGCGCGGTAACCGCCGAAGAACATAATGTTATTGGCGGACTTGGAGATGCTATTTCTCAAACTGCATCCCGTCATTTCCCTGTTCCTATTGAATTTGTGGGTACACAGGATACATTTGGAGAAAGCGGAACACCCGATCAGCTTTTGAAAAAATACGGACTGGATGTGCAGAACATTATTGATGCGGCAGAAAAAGCCATTAGCCGTAAAAATAAATAATGGTTCATACTGAAGGATATCTCCTTCCGCGAATAGGATTTACCTTTATCAATTAAGATACCAGCACCTATGGCTTTAACCGACAGATCAGATGCAGAATTAATCGCGCAGTTCCGGAAACCGGAAACAAAGGAAAAAGCCTATACTGCCCTTATAAAAAAATACCAGGAAAGAGTTTACTGGCATATCCGGCGCATTGTGGTGGAACACGAAGATGCCAATGATGTGTTACAAAATGTATTCATTAGAATTTGGAAAGGGCTGGAAAACTTTCGGGAAGATTCTCAATTTTATACCTGGCTCTACCGTATCGCCTATAACGAATGCTTAACTTTCCTTGAAAATCAAAAGAAAAGAACCGCGGTAAGCTTAAGTGATGTTGAAACCGGTCTTAGCAATAAAATCAGGGCCAACAGCCATTTTGATGAAAAAAAACTGGAATGGAAACTGCAACTTGCTATCCAGCAACTTCCTGAAAAACAAAGATTTGTATTTACGCTACGGTATTACGACGAAATGCCTTACGAAGAAATGAGCCGCATTACCGGCACCAGTGAAGGTGCATTAAAAGCCAGTTATCACCACGCCGTAAAAAAAATTGAGGAATATATCCGCATGGATTAAACTACTTAGCTTCAAAATTGTCTATTGGTGGCATGAAAAACAGGAAAATCATACTTGATGAATTAAAAAGCCTTGGAATTGAAATTCCTGACCTTGCTTCCGAACCCTACCAGGTCCCGGAAGGATATTTTAATAATCTTTCTGAAAACATTCTTTCCCTTGCCAAAAACCGGGAATCTGGTGTTGAAGATGAAATTGAGCAGCTTTCTCCTTTACTGGCAGGGCTGAGAAAAGAAAATCCTTACCAGCTTCCGAGGGAATATTTCGATGAAAATCTTTCTTCATTACCTTATTTAATTAACGAGGATCAACCATCTGCCCTATTAAAACTGGTGGAACAGGAAACACCTTACGAAGTTCCTGCAGGTTATTTTGATTCTTTACCACAGCAGGTTTTATCACGCACTTCACAACGAACACCTGTGATATCCATGAAAAGAAAATGGATGAAAATGGCTGTGGCTGCTGTTTTAGCGGGGATGGTCGCTATTTCGGGAATATTTTATTTTAATGAATCAACCGTTAGTTCCAGTATTGCAAAGCAATTGAAAAATGTTCCTACCACTGAACTAGATGAATTTATTCGTACGGCCACTATTTCTCCTGCAAGGGATACTTCCGGTGAACAGGGCTCAGGTGCCGATATTAGTGTATTATTAAAAGATGTTTCCACCCAGGAAATGGATGCCTTTTTAAACGCCGTACCCCTGGAGGAAGACATTTTCCTTTTAAATTAATTGATGATGAAAAATTTATTATTCCTGCTTGCTTCTGTAGCTTTTTTTAGTTTTCCTGCTTTGGCACAGGACAATAAAGAAGCCGGCAGACTGCAGGTAAAAATGGCTCAATATATAGCTAAGAAGCTGAAACTGAATAGTTCAGAAACTGAAAAATTCCAGCCCATGTTCCTGGAATACCATTCAGAAGTAAGAAAATCAAACATTGCAAATCGTGGCGACCGCCTTAAAATGCAACAGCAAATAGTTGAAATACGCCTGCGCTACCGCGAAAAATTCAAGTCGGTTATTGGTGAAAAGAAGAGCAACGAAGTGTTTTTTTATGAAAGGGAATTCATTAAAGAAGTCCAGGAATTAAGAAAGCAGCGGAGAGGCAAAACAAAAAGAAATATGCCCCGGTTGCAATAAATTCTAAATTAAACTATATTTGAACTTGGTGTTTTTCATAGGTTAGCAACGGCCGGCTCTTTTTAGAGCAGGCCTTTTTTTTTTAGGAAATTTGAGAATTGGGAAACCTGCCTAC
>JAEZCV010000154.1 GCA_023429985.1 Bacteroidota bacterium
ATATTGTTGGGCATCATGAAACAGGTGCCGATGTTGATAACTATGAAAGACAGCTGGATGTTGCTTATGCATTCCTGGAAAAACATGGAATGAAGGCTGTAAAAACCGGTTATGTAGAACATGGTGATACACTTCCGAATGGTAAATATCATCATGGACAGTTTTATGTTAATCATTTTAAAAAAGTAATCGAACTGGCAGCAAAACACAAAATTGCTGTAGTAGCTCATGAACCTATTAAAGATTCCGGCGAACGTCGTACTTATCCCAACATTGTATCGCGTGAAGGTGCCAGGGGGCAGGAATACAATGCCTGGGGAGGCCCAGGAGGAAATCAGCCTGATCACGTCACCATTTTGCCATTCACAAGGATGCTTTCAGGGCCTATGGATTACACCCCGGGAGTATTTGATATAAAAATCCCTACCCAACCAGACAACCAGATTCCACATACATTAGCAAAAGAATTGGCACTTTATGTGGTAATTTATTCTCCTATGCAAATGGCCTGTGATTTACCAGAAAACTATGAGGGGCATCCTGCATTTCAATTTATAAAAGATGTTGGTGTGGATTGGGAAACCACAAAGGTAATTGATGGGAAAATTGGTGAATTCGTCACGATAGCCAGAAAAGAAAGAGGTAGTGAACGTTGGTTTTTGGGAGGAATTACCAATGAGAATGAACGGAATTATTCAATCAAACTCGATTTTCTGGATAATAAGAGGTATAAAGCCACCATTTACGAGGATGGCAAAGATGCTCATTATATCCATCAACCTACCTCCTATACTATCAGGGAAAAAGAGGTGGGTTCAGATGATACCTTTCAGGTAAATTTGGCGGCGAGCGGCGGTATAGCCATCATGTTTGAACCGATCAACTAAAGGATTTGATGTTTAGATTATATAATGTTAATAAATTATAATGGAAGTCATTTTTGGTACAAATAAAGGTTAATACTTTTATTTATCGTTTGCAAAGCAAATGTAATTAGGATTATTATTGGTAATTGAGTTTAAAAAGGGTGTTTCGATGAGACACCCTTTTTATTGATCCACCTATTTAAAATAATATTTACAAATAATTATTGATCTGGTGTTTAGCCCGGAAATAATGAAATCACAAGAGCCGTTATACCTACATGTATTATTTTCATGGTAAATAACCCAAAACTTAACTATAGTTGTACTAATTTTATAAATTATTAAATATTATTTTATGTTCTGTTGGATTAGGGGAAAATTCTTCGTCCTTTTAATTGGTATATTTTGCTGCCTTTCAGGTTATGCCCAAAGGCCTAATCTTCGTTTTAATCAGATAATAGAAGGATTATCTTTTAGCCATGTCAAAGCCATTTATCAAGATCATCAGGGATTTATGTGGTTTGGCACTGCCGATGGACTGAACAAATATGATGGTTATACTATGACCATCTATAAAAATCATCCGGAAGACAGTTTATCTCTGGTTGGCAGTAATGTGAGCCATCTGTTTGAAGATGAAAATCATGTACTTTGGATCTCAACCAATAAAGGTGTGTCAAGGTATAACAGAGATCTGGATATTTTTATCAATCAGGAAGAGTTAAGAGGGTTAGAAACAACTACCTATGTAGATCGGGAATTAAATATTTGGGCAGTTAACCTTGATCAATTATATTTATTTAACAAACAAGATGAGAAATTCTATTTGTACGATACTTTCCCTGACGACATTACAGAATTTTATCAAGATAAAAGGGGCACCTATTGGGTAGTTTCACTGTATAATATCTTTATTTATAATACTGAAAAACGTCAACTCATTCCACAACCCCATATTTCTGTAAAGTCTGTTATCCAAATTCATGAAGATAGCCGAAACCTATTATGGATGGCTACTATGGAAGAGGGGTTAATTTTATATGACAGGGATAACCGCAAAGTTCTAAAATACCAACATCAAAAAAATCAGCCAAATAGCTTGCCAAAAAATGCCATACATCGAATGTATGAAGATGAGAAAGGACGTTTGTGGATAGGCACAATGAACGGAGGTATTAGCATTTTTGATTATGACAACGGGATTTTCCACAATTATTCTAGCGATTCCGGAGACCCTTCTTCCCTAACGTTCAATTCAGTATATTCATTTTGGGAAGACAATCATCATAAAATGTGGTTAGGCACATACAATAGCGGCATTAATTATGTGGATGAAAAAAGATTTGACCATTATAAAGTAAATTTATTCAATGATAATAGCCTTTCGAACAATAATATACTATTTTTTTGGGAAGATCATGATGCTAATATCTGGATTGGAACTGATGGAGGTGGATTGAATATTTTTGACCGAAAAAACAACCACTTTAATCATGTCCGTTATGATCCCAATGATCCATATTCCATGGGTTCAGATATAGTAATCAGAATTGTGGAAGATAAACAAGGTAATGTTTGGTTAGGTCATTGGGAAGGAGGGATCAGTTTATATGACAAAAAAAAGCACAGGTTTATTAACTATAAATATAGCGATCATAACGATTCAGCGATCTGGATGGATGACTGTATTATACACATGTACAATGATTCAAAGGATAACTTATGGGTAGCAACAGTAAAAGAGCTTACCCTTTTTGACAAAAAACAAAAAAAGTTTATCCCTTATCATATTCCAAATGGAGCGATGAAAAATTATGTGGGCAGTATGCTGGAAGATGCTGATAGTAACCTTTGGGTGGGAACCTGGGACGGACTTAACCTGATGAATCGCGAAACTGGTGAAATCATAAACTATTCACATAATTCCAGTGATCCTCAAAGCATCAGTAATAACCAGATATATATGATGATGAAGGATAGCAAAAACAGGATCTGGATAGGCACTGCTGATGGTTTAAACCTTTTTGACCCAAAAACCAGAAAGTTCAAATCTTTTCATGTGAAAGATGGCCTGCCAAGTGCCGCTATTTACAGTATGGTTGAAGATGAAAATGGATATTTATGGCTGGGTACAAGTCATGGACTGTCCAAATTTGATTATGAAAGTGTCAGCTTCAGGAATTACGATACATATGATGGATTGCAGGGAAATGAATTTAAAAACCACGCTTGCATAGGACTTTCAACCGGAGAACTCATCTTCGGAGGAGCAAAAG
>JAEZCV010000156.1 GCA_023429985.1 Bacteroidota bacterium
GCCCAGGCTTTGAATGTTATGAAGGTCATTGATGCGGCTATTACCTCCTACCAAACAAAAAAAATAGAAACTATTTAATGTCCTTCAGGTATTTATATATAATTATTGTGTTGGCAGCGCTTTCATCCCAGGCGCAGTCTCAACTTTCCCAAACATGGGTTTCAGACCAGGGCAATGGCACCTATAAAAACCCTGTTCTTCATGCAGATTATTCCGATCCTGATGCCATTCGTGTTGGCGATGATTATTACATGATCTCATCTTCATTTGAAGATATTCCGGGTCTTCCTGTTTTACATTCGAGAGACCTGGTGAACTGGAATTTAATTGGTCATGCATTAAAACAATTACAACCAGCAGATCATTATTCAACACCACAACATGGTGGAGGCGTTTGGGCACCATCCATTCGATTTCATAAGAACAAATATTTTATTTATTTCCCCGATCCCGATTTTGGAATTTACATGGTAAATGCAGATCATCCTGCAGGGCCATGGTCAGATCCTGTATTGGTTGAAAAAGGGAAAGGATTGATTGATCCTTGTCCACTTTGGGATGATGATGGAAAAGTATACCTCGTTCATGCTTTTGCCGGAAGCAGGGCAGGCATTAAAAGCATTCTTGTTATAAAACAAATGAATGAAGAAGGAACAAAAACGATTGATAATGGAGTGATGGTATATAATGGCCACGATGTCGATCCTACCGTGGAAGGCCCCAAAATATATAAACGAAATAAGTGGTATTACATTTTCGCCCCTGCAGGTGGAGTTTCTACAGGATGGCAGTTAGTGCTGCGATCTAAGAATATTTATGGTCCTTATGAAAGGAAAGTTGTAATGGACAAAGGAAATACTGAGATCAATGGCCCGCACCAGGGCGCCTGGGTGAATACAAAATCGGGTGAAGATTGGTTCCTGCATTTCCAGGATAAAGAAGTTTATGGAAGGGTAGTGCATTTGCAACCCATGCAATGGAAAAACAACTGGCCGGTTATTGGAATAGATAAAGATGGTGATGGCAAAGGCGAACCTGTTGTTAGTTATAAAAAGCCTTGGGTTTCGGGAGTTCAATTACGTTTTTCGCCACCTGAATCCGATGAATTTAATTCTTCAGCAATTGGATTGCAATGGCAATGGATGTCGAACCCTTTACCCTCATCTGCATTTCCAAACCCATCAAAAGGTGTTCTTACATTATTTGCAAAAGATCTTCCTTCAAATTCAAATAATTTATGGATGGGAGGAAACGTATTGCTGCAAAAATTTCCTGCAGAAGAATTTTCTGTCACTACAGCAATTTCATTTCATCATAATAAAAAAACTGAAGGTGAATACACAGGAATGATTGTTATGGGAACCGACTTTGGAGGACTTGCATTGAAGTCAACAAAAAACGGGTTAATCCTTGTGTATATGGAATCATTGAATGCCGGTAATAATCTTCCGGCCACCGAAAAAATTATACTTGAAAATGCACCTTTTTCAATTTTTCTGAGAACAACAGTGATCAAAGGTGGAAGATGCAGTTTTAGTTACAGTTTAAATGGAGTTGATTTTACCGAAATAGATAAAAGATTTATAGCAAAGGCAGGTAAATGGAAGGGCGCAAAAATTGGAATCTTTTGTTATGGAAATTCAATTACAAATGATGCGGGATATTCCGAATTTGACTGGTTAAGAGTAAAGGGTTTAACCAAAGAAAATGAGAACTAAAGCATAAATAAACCTAAAACCAGATGATGACTGTTTCCCGGTAACGTTTTCGGTAACGATTGCGTAAAAAAAGGCCCTGATTCTGATGGTTTTGCATGAATAACTGATTAGACTTGTTATGAGATATATTATTAACGCTTGCATGAGGATTGTTATATGAATAAAATTGCCATTTTTACCGCGCTTATGTGTTTTTTTGTTTCTGCCTGCGCGCAGTTGCAAAAACCTGTGATTGCTATTACTTCATTTAAGCAGGACACCGTTTCAATTCTTAAATACGGAGCTGTTCCCGATGGACTGACACTGAACACTGAAAGTATCAATAAAGCCATAGATTTTATTCATCAGAATGGAGGTGGAGTAGTAGTGGTGCCAAAAGGTATGTGGCTTACAGGACCAATCGTTTTGAAATCTAACGTGAACCTCCATTTACAACCAAATGCAGTTCTTCAATTCACTAAAGATTTCAATGAATACAAGCTGGTGGAAGGTAACTGGGAAGGCCTTCCGCAAATGCGCAACCAGTCGCCCATCTCGGCAAGCTATGCTACAAACATCGCCATAACTGGTGCAGGCATTATTGATGGTGGAGGTGATGCATGGCGAATGGTGAAGAAAAATAAACTTTCGTCAAGTGCATGGAAAAACCTGGTGGCATCAGGTGGTGTATTGAATGACGATAAAAATATTTGGTATCCCTCAGCTTCATCTTTGCTGGGTTCTACCATGAAAAACCCCGGTCAGATCCTTGCCGGTAAAGACACAGCGTTTTATAATTCAGTAAAGGATTTCCTTCGACCCAACTTACTGGTACTTGCCAATTGCGATCGCATTTTACTGGAAGGCGTAACCTTCCAGAATTCTCCTGCATGGTGCCTGCATCCTTTAATGAGCCGCAATATTACTATCAGGAACATCAGCGTAAAAAACCCCTGGTACGCACAAAATGGTGATGGCCTTGACCTGGAAAGCTGCAGCAATGTATTGGTTGAAAACAGTGTTTTTGATGTAGGCGATGATGGAATTTGTATTAAATCGGGGAGAGACGCCGAAGGAAGGAAAAGAGCTATGCCTACACAAAATGTTATTGTTCGAAATTGTACTGTTTATGCGGCACATGGAGGTTTTGTTGTAGGAAGCGAGATGAGTGGAGGTGCAAGAAACATCTGGGTGGATGACTGCACCTTCATTGGAACAGATATAGGTATCAGGTTTAAAACAACAAGAGGCAGGGGTGGTGTTGTTGAAAATATTTTCATCAACAATATTACCATGCGTGATATTATTGGTGAAGCCATATTGTTTGACATGTATTATGCCGCTGTTGATCCCATTCCTGTTGCAGGCGAAAAGCGCCAGCCCCCTAAAGTGGAAACACTTCCTGTTACTGAAGAAACGCCTGTTTTTAAAAATGTTCATATCAAAAATGTGGTGGCCAATGGCGCGGCAAAAGCAATTTTTGTAAGGGGACTTCCTGAAATGAATGTGCAGAATATTGTTATGGAAAATATGATCATCCAGGCTGTGGAAGGTCTCGACATGACAGAAGCTACAGGCATAACACTGAAAAATGTTCAACTATATACTAAACAAACCGATCCTGTTTTGAATATTCATAACAGTAATGCGATCACACTAGATAATATCCGTTTTTCCACTGATTCAAAACTTTTACTGAATGTTAGCGGAGAAAAAAGCAGGGGAATAAAATTGATCAACACTGACTCAAAGAATGCAACAAAAGATGTTGAATTCAGTTTTGGCGCTACTGAAACCTCGGTTGTTCAGAAAAATTAAAACATGAAGAAAGGCTTAATCATATTTTTTTGTTTCCTGTCATTTCATTCACATGCGCAATCACACGCAGAGGATGTTGCACGAACTGCCATGCACATATGGAAGGATTCTTTTACCATTGGCAATGATAAATATGCTAAATGGCGCTATGACCAGGGTGTTATATTAAAAGGGATAGAAGGAATTTGGAATGCTACGGGAGACCCTCAATGGTATAATTACATTCAGAAAAGCCTGGATTTTTATGTGAACAATGATGGTACGATCCGCCATTATCGTCCAGATGAATATAATATCGACCATATCAACAATGGTAAATTGGTTTTGATGTTATACCGTGTTACCGGAAAAGAGAAGTATAGGAAGGCTGCAGATCTTTTGCGCAACCAGTTAAAAACACATCCGCGAACTTCTGAAGGTGGTTTTTGGCATAAGAAAATTTATCCAGGGCAAATGTGGCTGGACGGACTTTATATGGCTCAGCCTTTTTATGCCGAGTACGCAAAAATTTTTGGTGAAGATTCAATTTTCAATGACATCGCAAGGCAGTTCATTTTAATGGAGCATCATGCCAGGGATAAAAATACCGGGCTCCTGTATCATGGCTGGGATGAAACCCGGAAGCAGCAATGGGCTGATAAAAAAACAGGACTTTCACCTCATATCTGGGGAAGAGCGCTTGGATGGTTTGGAATGGCGATGGTAGATGTACTCGATCATTTTCCAATGAACCATCCTGGTCGCGACTCCATCATTCATATTCTTTCTCGTTTTGTAAAAGCAGTAACCGAAGTGCAGGATAAAAAATCCGGACTTTGGTACGATATTCCAAACCTTGCCCACCGCGAAGGTAATTATGTGGAGGCATCGGCATCATCCATGCTAACTTATACTATTGCAAAATCGGTAAGGCTTGGTTATGTTGATGGGTCCTATATTGAAAATGCAAAATCTGCTTATAAAGGAATTCTTGACAGCTTCATTAAAAAGGAAAATGGTTTTGTAAACCTTCATGGAACCGTTGCTGTTTCAGGCCTCGGAGGTAAACCTTACCGCGACGGAAGTTTTGAATATTACATGAGCGAACCTGTTGTAATAAATGATCCAAAAGGCATGGGCGCTTTTATTAACGCTGCTGTTGAAATGGAAATGCTTCCATTGCTTCATTATGGTAAATGCAAAAAAGTTTTACTTGATAACTGGTTTAATAGTGAAACAAAAAAAGATCATGAAGGGAAACCAGTTTCATTTCACTATACATGGGAGGACAGGGCAAACAGCGGGTTTTACATGCTTGGACAAATATTTCAAAGGCACGGAGCCTGTATTGATGAATTACAAACTGCTCCAGATGCATCCAAACTTGAAAATGCTTCGGTTTATATTATTGTAGACCCGGATACAGAAAAAGAAACTGAAAAACCAAACTTTATAAATGAAAAACATGCTAAAACCATTGCTAAATGGGTGAGGGATGGTGGAACGCTTTTATTACTGGCGAACGATGCTGGAAATGCAGACCTGAAAAACACCAACATACTTTCCGCTAAGTTTGGCATCAGGTTCAACGAGGACAATTTCAACCTTGTTAAAAATAACGTTTTCGAACAGGGCAGGGTTAATGTACCTCAAGGCAGCGAAGTGTTTCCTTCTTCTACCAAAGTATTTATCAAGGAACTCGCAACACTTTCAATCTCCGGATCAGCCCAACCTGTTTTATCCAAAGACGGAAAAATAATTGCTGCAATAGCAGAATGGGGCAAAGGGAAAGTTTTTGTAATGGGCGATCCCTGGCTTTACAATGAATATATCGACGGCAGGAAACTTCCTTTGGAATATGAAAATTATAAAGCCGCAACTGAACTTGTAAAATGGTTGCTTAATACTGATTAATTGAAGAACACATTATTCATATTATCAATTTTAATTTCTAACATCTTGTGGGCTCAGGCATCATCTGCTATTATTGTGGTTGATCAGCAGGGCAAGGGAAACTTTACTTCTATCCAGGACGCCATAAACAGCCTGTCCGATACTTCTTCAACTCCAAGAGTGATTTTTATAAATAAAGGCGTTTATAAAGAAAAAATCTCCATTTCAAAACATAATATCATTTTAAAAGGAGAAGACAGGATTTCAACTATCATAACACAGGACATTGCAAGAGATGAATGGCGATGTGATCATGCAGATGACTGGGGCGTAGCAACCGTTAATATTGCAGGTGATGATATCAGTATCGAAAATCTCACCATTGCCAATGATTATGGATTCAAAAATATCAGAGACAGGTCTGTTTATTGTCAATCAACCGGAGAACAAAGGATCATTCCTCGAAATGGCCACCAGATGGCGCTTCGTTCTATGCAAACTGCTACCAGGTTAAGAGCAGTCAATTGCCATTTCCGTTCTTATGGTGGCGATACGGTTAGTCCATGGAATACCGAAGATGGAATGTTTTATTTCAGGAATTGTATCATTGAAGGCGGTGTTGATTTATATTGTCCACGGGGATGGGCATGGGCAGAAGACTGTATATTTTACGCATACTCGGGATCAGCAGCTGTCTGGCATGATGGAACAGGAAATCCTGATTTTAAAACCGTTTTTAAGAATTGCAAATTCGATGGATTTAAAGGTTTTAACCTGGCGCGCTATCACCGTGAAGCCCAGTTTTATTTTATCAATGCCCGCTTTAGCAAAAACATGTCCGGCAAGGACGTTTTCCTGGTTCCTACTTCCAATAATTTACACTGGGGGAGGCGTGTTTATTTTTACAACGCCACAAGAGAAGGAAGTGATTATGATTGGCACAGGAACAATATATCATCAGTTGAGGGAGGTTTAGCAATTAAAGAAACAGATCCGGACTGGTTGTTCAAAAACATATGGAAACCGCAACTTCTTAATACAAATCAATTTATTCCGGCCGTTCATGCACGGCTAAGGATAAAGTCCCCTGGTGGCATTTATGGCCCTCCTGTAAAAAAGGAAACCATGCCTTCAACACATAAGCCTAATGATTTTTCACTTAATCCAATACCTTATTACCAAACAGAAGGCCCTTCATGGGAGAATGATAAGGTTGGATTCAGGATATACTTCGATCAGCGAAATGCAAAGGATATTTTTGGAAAGACCACACCGTTCATGGTTTTGGATACTGTTGGAAGTTTTGGTGATGCCTATTACCATCATTTTGATTCCAGTTGGGGCATGGATGTATTGAAAGTGGGAAATTCCTTAGGGGCAGGTTCACTTGCCATGCTTATTAAAGATTCTAAAGGAAATGACACTTTAGTCCGTCTAGGTGGAAATGTTGGTGAAACAAGTTATGAACTTGTAAAAAACGAAATGAATGAAGCTATTATCCGCCTCCATTATAAAAACTGGAGGGTGCTTAATAATATTTACCAGCTCACCGAAGAGATCAGCATCCGCAAAGGAAATTATTATTACCAGTCTTCTGTTACCATTAATGGTTTAAAAGGAGGAGAAAGACTGGTTACAGGCATCGTAAATTTTAAGTCAGAAAATTTCCAGTCATTCACATCTGACGACAAACATATTTTCCTTTCTACCGGAAAGCAGTCAGAAAATAATGATCATTTGGGGATGGCTGTTGTAACATCTTCCCAGTATAACCCCATTCACTTCAAAACAAAAGACTTTGGCGCAGGGATAACCAATACTTACGGCATTGCACTTGAACCATTGAATAATAAGCCCAATATTTTCAGATTTTATGCTTTCTGGGAACAGTCGGATCCAGCTTTCCGGGATGTTGAAAACTTAAAAACCATTTTAGAGAATGAAGCCGGTGCATGGAAAAATGCCGCAGGTGTAGTTTCAAAATAAACTATTGCAAAACAATATATGATCTTATCTCAGTTCACCATAAAAAACATTAATAAGGAAAAGGTAGTCTTGCCGGAAGATTCCTTATTTGAACTTCCTGAAAAAGTTTTGCAGTTTGGCACAGGTGTTTTATTACGCGGGCTTCCGGATCATTTCATTGATAAGGCA
The DNA here is from genome assembly GCA_023429985.1 of Bacteroidota bacterium. Classification (GTDB taxonomy): domain Bacteria; phylum Bacteroidota; class Bacteroidia; order Chitinophagales; family Chitinophagaceae; genus Flavisolibacter. The sequence continues at coordinate 7,542 of JAEZCV010000156.1, forward strand.
AACAGGCAGGGGAAATTCAACGGAAGAATTGTGGTTGTAAAATCAACCTCTCACGGCGATACAACTGCATTTGAAAAACAGGATGGATTATATACGGTTTGCTTCCGTGGACTTGAGAACGGAAAAGTTGTTGTAGAAAACATTGTGAACAGTTCTATTAGCAGGGTTTTAAGCGCATCCGAAAACTGGGAGCAGATTTTAGAATGTGCACACAACCAGGCCATGCAGGTCATCATTTCCAATACCACCGAAGTGGGAATCAAAATGATGAATGACGATATTCGCCATCACCCTCCCAAATCCTTCCCGGGAAAGCTGCTATCATTTTTATACGAAAGATTCCATGCCTTTGGTGGTAGTGAACATAGTGGAATGGTGATCATCCCAACAGAACTGATTCCCGAGAATGGTAAAACCCTTGAATCTATTGTACTCGAACTTGCACACCTGAACGGTTTGGAAAATGAATTTATTGAATGGCTGGAAAAGCATAACAGGTTTTGTAATTCACTTGTCGACAGGATTGTTCCCGGCAAACCGGAACCCGATGTTCTAGCTTCACTTGAGAAGGATTTAGGTTATTCCGACAGCCTTTTAACTATTGCAGAACCGTACGGCCTGTGGGCCATTGAAGGTGGGGATGATGTGAAAGAGATACTTGAATTTGCTGATGCAGATGAGGGCGTGATCATACAACCTGATATTGAAGTATTCCGCGAACTTAAATTGAGGTTACTAAATGGAACACATACCCTAAGTTGCGGAATTAATTTTCTTGCAGGGATGGATTCCGTAAAGCAATCCATGGAAGATAATTTGCTTTCAGCCTTCATTAGGGACCTGATGATTTCTGAAATTGTACCCTCTATACCTTTTGATGTAAACCATGATCTGGCCCATGATTTTGGAATTAAGGTGCTCGATCGCTTTCGCAACCCGCATATAAAACACCAGTGGATCAGCATTACCATGAATTTTTCTTCCAAAATGAAGATGAGATGCATTCCTTTAATATTGAATTATTATAACAAATACAATACGGTTCCGGAACTGTTCTCTCTTGGATTTGCCGCCTACCTTGCCTTTATGAAGGTTACCATAAAAAGAGGTGGATTGTGTTATGGTGAATTAAATGGAGCAACCTATCTCGTTCAGGACGAACAGGCATCGGTCTTTTATAACAGGTGGGCTGCACTGAGCACTCCTGCCTTGGTTCATGAAGTATTAAAAGATACATCATATTGGGGAACTGACCTGCATGCCCTGCCAGGTTTTCAACAGGCAGTTATAGATAAACTGAACCTTATATTAAATTCCGGGGCAAAAGAAACCCTGGAAATCATTTATTCAAAAAAGTTATCGGCAGCATGAAGCACAGAATAACTAAGGTACACCCCGACGATAACGTTATAGTTGCACTTGCTAACCTGGAAGAAGGAGAAGAAGTGGTGTACAATGGTATTTCGATAAAGCTTCCTGCAAGAGTTCCAGCCAAACATAAATTCGTTGTTAGTGATCTCAATCCGGGTGATGAAATTAAAATGTATGGTGTGTTGGTGGGGAAGGCTGAAAAATCAATTGAAAGAGGTGGCGTGATTACAACTTCTAATGTAAAACATGCAGCAAATAATTATAAGATCACTGGTAACCGTAATATTGAATGGAAAGCACCAGATGTATCTAAATTCCAAAGCAAAACATTCAAAGGTTTTCATAGAAAAGATGGTAAGGTAGGAACGGCAAATTATTGGCTTGTCATTCCCATGGTTTTTTGCGAGAACAGGAACCTCGATATTTTAAAAGAGGTTCTGGTGGAAGAACTGGGATATGGACGACCAAAGCCTTACCAGGATCTTGTAAAAGAAATTATTGTAAACTACAAAGAAGGAAGGACCGGAACAAAGATTTCAACTGGTATGACCCGGTCGGTGGATAAAAAAATCATGCGCGTTTTTCCAAATGTAGATGGAATAAAATTCCTGAATCATGAAGGAGGTTGCGGAGGTACAAGGCAGGATGCGCAGGCCTTATGTGGTTTGCTTGCAGGATATATTTGTAACCCGAATGTTGCAGGTGCCACTGTTTTAAGCCTGGGTTGCCAGAACGCACAGGTGCAAATGCTGGAAGACGAAATAGCAAAGAGAGATCCAAATTTTTTAAAACCACTTTACATACTGGAACAACAAAAAATTGGAGCTGAATCAGATCTTATTACACAGGCCATTGAAAGAACACTGGAAGGTCTGGCACAAGCAGATAAAACGGTTCGGCAGGATGCACCATTGAGTAAATTATGCATTGGTCTGGAATGTGGAGGTTCCGATGGCTTTAGTGGTATTTCTGCAAATCCGGCTATTGGTTATACTTCCGATCTGATCGTTGCTCTTGGTGGATCTGTTATTCTTTCTGAATTTCCGGAACTATGTGGTGTTGAGCAAAACATCAGCGATCGTTGTGTAACAATTGAAGCAGCTCAAAAGTTCAGTAACCTCATGACCACCTATGCGCAGCGTGCAAAAGAATCAGGATCAGGATTCGATATGAATCCTTCACCTGGAAATATTAAAGATGGACTAATTACAGATGCCATAAAATCTGCGGGTGCCGCAAAAAAAGGTGGCACCTCACCTGTAGTGGATGTTTTAGATTATCCGGAAATGGTAAGCAAACAGGGACTCAATTTATTATGTACTCCTGGTAATGATGTGGAATCCACAACAGCGGAAGTGGGGTCGGGAGCAAATGTTGTTTTGTTCACTACAGGCCTGGGAACACCTACGGGAAATCCGGTGGCACCAGTTATAAAGATTTCCAGCAACACTTCTATGTTTGAAAGAATGCATGATATTATTGATATCAACACCGGCACAATCATAGAAGGAGAAGAAACAATAGAAGAAGCAGGTGAAAGAATACTTAATTATATCATTTCAGTGGCAAGCGGCGAAACCGAAGTTGCCGCTGTAAAGAATGAACACGATGACTTTATCCCCTGGAAAAGGGGAGTGAGTTTATAACTGGAATTTCCTTTAAAAGGAATTTTTATGAAGAAGTTTTTAGATGAGAATTTTTTATTGCAAAACAAAACTGCTGAAAAACTTTACCATGAGTTTGCAAAGCAGATGCCTATTATAGATTACCATTGTCATTTGCCCCCGGAACAGATTGCAAATGATCACCAGTTTGAAAATCTCACCCAGGTCTGGTTGTATGGCGATCATTATAAATGGCGCGCAATGCGCACAAATGGTATTGATGAAAACTATTGCACCGGAAATGCCAGTGATTTTGAAAAATTTGAAAAATGGGCGGAAACCGTTCCCTATACATTAAGGAATCCTTTATATCATTGGACACACCTGGAATTACAAAGATATTTTAATATCGAAAAAATATTAAATAGGAATTCGGCAAAAGAAATTTACGATAGATGCAGCAACCTGTTGCAAACGGAAGAATATTCGGTACGCAACATGTTGCGTAAAATGAATGTACAGGTAGTTTGCACTACCGACGATCCTACCGATAGCCTGGCGCACCATCGCAAGCTTGCTGAAGATGGTTTTGAAATTCGCATTCTTCCTGCTTTTCGCCCGGATAAGGCAATGAATGTGGATGATGCGCCTGCGTTTAATCAATACATCGAAAAACTTGAACTGGTAACGAATACCAACATCAATTCATTCAACACATATCTTGATGCACTAAAGCAGCGACACGATTTTTTTGCATCAATGAATTGTTCGGTTTCCGATCATGGGCTGGAGCAGGTATATGCAGAAGATTATACGGAAGAGGAAATAAAATCAATTTTCAACAAAATAAGATCCGGCAAAGAATTGACATTGCAGGAAAGGCTGAAGTTCAAATCTGCTATGCTGGAAACCTTTGCTGTCTGGGATCATGAGAAGGGATGGGTACAGCAGTTTCACCTTGGGGCATTAAGAAATAATAATTCAAGGAGACTTAAACAATTGGGTGCTGATACCGGCTGGGATTCTATTGGAGATTTTTCACAGGCTGCCTCGCTTGCTAAATTCATGAACCGACTTGATGAAAAGAACCAGCTTGCGAAAACAATCATCTATAACCTGAATCCTTCCGATAATGAACTAATGGCTTCCATGATCGGCAATTTCAATGATGGATCTGTAAAGGGAAAGATACAGTATGGATCTGCATGGTGGTTTCTTGATCAGAAAGATGGAATGACACGTCAGATCAATGCGCTTTCAAATATGGGGCTGCTCAGCAGGTTTGTGGGCATGCTTACGGATTCGCGCAGCTTTTTATCCTTTCCCAGACATGAATATTTCCGCCGCCTTCTTTGTAATTTATTTGGTGAAGAAATTGAAAATGGAGAAATGCCGGCAGATATTGAATGGACAGGTAAAATAATTCGCGATATATGTTATAACAATGCGGCAGAATATTTTGGCTGGAAAAACAACACAGATTAAATTATTAGATCAATGACGAAGGTTCTTTGTTTTGGTGAATTGCTATTAAGATACTCTCCTGAATTGAATGGTGAATGGATCAGGAAGAATAATATTACCGTATATATTGGAGGCGCCGAATTAAATACTGCCTCTGCCCTGGCAAAATGGAACATTCCTGTTTCATATATCACTGCACTGCCTTCTCATACGCTTGCTTCAGAAATCGTTGAAGAAGTTGAAAAAAGAAATATTGATTGTTCTCGTTTGCTTTATTCAGGAGAAAGAATTGGAAGTTATTTTTTGCCACAGGGAGCAGATCTTAAAAATTCAGGTGTTATTTACGATAGGAAACACTCTGCGTTCTGGAACCTTAAAAGAGGCGAAATTAACTGGGATGAGGTTTTAAAAGATATTACCTGGTTTCATTTCAGTGCTATTAACCCTGCGTTGAATGAAGAAATGGCAATGATTTGCAAAGAAGCATTGGAAGCAGCCAGGAGAAAAAATTGTATCATCTCTACAGATCTTAATTACCGGGAAAAATTATGGCAATACGGAAAAGACCCCAGGGCTATCATGTCTTCTCTTGTTCAGTATTGTGATTTGGTAATGGGAAATATATGGGCCGCCGAAAAAATGCTTGGGATAGAAATTTCGGAAGATGTTGAAACAAAAGAAAGCCAGTTGATGCAGTCGGAGAAAACAGCTGCTGCCATAATGAATTCCTTCCCCAGATGTAAAACCGTGGCCCATACATTTCGTTTTGAAGATGGCAATGGAATAAGATATTTTGCTTCCCTGCATAATAACAAAAGCCAGTTTGTTTCGCAGGAAATGACAGCCAATGCAATAGTTGATAAGGTAGGTAGTGGTGATACTTTTATGGCAGGATTAATCTACGGTTCAATTCAAAACCTTCCCTCACAGGAAATGGTAAATTTTGCTGCCGCTGCCGCATTCGACAAATTGTTTATTAAAGGCGATTCAACTACTTCAGGTGTTGAAGCTATTATGAAAGGAATAAAGAATTATGCTTAAACAAAAAGCCACAGACCAGCTTCTTGCCCAAAAATTATTGCCGCTGTTCTATAACAACAGCAGCGAAACCAGCATGGCAATATTGAAAACATTTTATAATGCCGGAATTCGAATGGTTGAATACACCAACAGGGGACCTAATGCATTGGAGAATTTTGGATTGATGAAAAAACTTGTTGAAAAGGATATGCCGGAAATGTTGCTCGGAATTGGCACAATCAAAAACAAAGAGCAGGCAAAACAATTCATAGAGCAGGGTGCAGATTTTATCGTCAGTCCAATTATTGACCCCGAAGTTGCCGCCATCACCTATATGCATAATCTTTTATGGATCCCCGGATGCCTGACTCCAACAGAAATTGATGCTGCAGAAAATGCGGGAGCCCGGATCGTAAAAATTTTTCCCGGTAATATTTTAGGCCCTTCCTATATCCATTCCATTCTTGAATTATTTCCTAACCTCATGTTCATGCCCACGGGTGGTGGGGAAGCAGATGAAAACAATTTGAGAGCGTGGTTCGATGCCGGGGTAGTTGCTGTTGGAATGGGCAGCAAACTTCTCAGGAGTGAGGCGGTTGAAAAAAAAGATTACGAAAGTATCAGGCAGTTAACACTGCATGCGCTCGAAATCATTAAAAAGGTTTCCTAATTATTGTCAATTTAAAAATTGAAGATGACCGAAAAAGAAATGGACCTAAACAGTTCGCCAGGCAAAACTTCAAAAATTTCCGGTAAAATAGGAAAGTACCGTTGGCGTATTGTTGCTTTATTGTTCTTTGCAACTACCATCAATTATATCGATCGAAATGTGATCAGTTTCACTATGCTGGATGATGGTTTCAGGCGAACTATATTAGGACTTGCCGATAATGTAGCATTGACGGAGGAACATATTAAGTCGTTTAAAACCATTATGGGACAGGTGGATGCCGCATTTAAAATTGCTTATGCACTTGGATTTGTACTGGTTGGCTGGATGATTGATAAAATAGGTACAAAAAAAGGCTTTTCTATCAGTATCATTGTATGGAGCCTTGCCGGAATTTTCAATGGTTTTATATCGAATGTAAGGGGTTTGTTTGCTACCAGATTTATGCTGGGTGTGGGAGAAGCCGGTAATTTTCCCAGCGCCATTAAAAGCGTGGCAGAATGGTTCCCCAAAAAAGAAAGAGCATTTGCAACAGGAATTTTTAATGCAGGATCGAACATAGGCATTATACTTACGGCGATCTTTGTTCCTGTCATCACAATTAATTATGGATGGAGAGCAGCATTTATCATTACAGGTTTGCTCGGTATTATTTTGCTCATTTTCTGGTGGCGTACTTATTACCGGCCCGAAGATCATCCAAAGATTACAAAAGAAGAATTAATTTATATACGCAGCGACCAGGATGAAGTTGATACTTCCAGGAAAATTTCATGGGCAAAGCTTTTACCATTCAATCAAACCTGGGCATTTGCACTGGCAAAATTTTTAACCGATGGCGTTTGGTGGTTCTACCTCACCTGGCTTCCCGATTTTTTCAACAGCAATGCAAATTTCGAAACAAGGCTGGATTTAAAAACCGTAGGCATCCCATTCCTCATCATTTACCTGGTAAGTGATGGTGGAAGTGTTTTTTATGGCTGGCTTTCTTCAAAGTTTATTAAAAAAGGCTGGTCGGTAAATGCTGCAAGAAAAACTACAATGCTTATTTGTGCCGTCACTGTAATTCCAATTTTCTTTGCAGCACAAACAAGTAGTATCGTTTTTGCCATAGCTCTTGTTTCAATAGCGACTGCTGCTCACCAGGGTTTTAGCGCCAACCTGTTTACACTTACATCCGATATGTTTCCTAAACAGGCAGTAGGTAGTGTAGTGGGAATTGGTGGAATGATGGGTGCTATCGGAGGTGCTCTTATTGCTTATAATGCAGGAAGTATCATTGCCAATGTTGGATACATGCCTTTGTTTATTTATGCAGGTTCTGCATATCTTGTTGCTGTTTTAATTATTCATTTACTGGCACCGAAACTGAAAAAAGTAGAATTTCAAGCTATTGATTAATAAAAGATTGAAGTATGAAGATCATTAATAGTGTACATGCCGACGATTTTAAAACTTATCCAACATCGTTGATCAGGGAAAGATTTCTTGTTAATGAGCTGATGGAAAAAGGTTCAATAAATTTCACTTATACGCATTACGACCGGATGATGGTAGGTGGAGCTGTTCCTTCAAATGGAAAACTTCAATTGGAAACCTATCCAATACTGCGTGCAGATTATTTTCTTCAAAGAAGAGAAATGGGTATTATTAATGTGGGCGGAATCGGAATGATTAATGTTGATGGGCAATTTTATGAATTAAATAAACTTGATGCGCTATATATTGGGAAGGAAAGCAGGAAAATAGAATTCGAATCGAAAGATGCATCTGTTCCTGCAATATTTTATATCTTGTCTGCACCTGCACATGCAAAACATCCCACAACACTTATTAAAAGTACAGATGCGGAACCAGGTTCCATGGGTTCGCCTGAAACCAGCAACCAGCGCACCATTTATAGATATATACATAAGAACGGTGCACAGAGTTGCCAGCTTGAGATGGGTCTCACCATTTTGGAAAAAGGCAGTGTATGGAACACCATTCCTGCGCATACACACGACAGGAGAATGGAAGTGTATTTTTATTTTGATGTTCCCGACAACCAGGTTGTCTTTCATTATATGGGTGAACCCACCGAAACCAGGCATGTGATCATGAAAAATCACCAGGCCATTATTTCTCCTCCCTGGAGCATTCATGCCGGGAGTGGTACCAGCAATTACGGCTTCATCTGGGGTATGGCTGGTGAAAACCTGGAGTATTCAGATATGGATCCGGTTTCTTTAAATGATATGTTATGATGAATGAATTTTCTCTTGAAGGAAAAGTAATTGTTGTAACTGGCGGTACAGGCATTTTAGGAAATGCATTTATTGAAGCCATTGTTGCTGCCGGAGGTTCAGTTGGAATATTAGGAAGAAAGAAAGAAGTTGCTGAACAAAGAGCCAGGACCATAAATTCGAAAGGCGGAAAAGCAATTGCACTTGTTGCTGATGTTTTAAATGAAGGCGAACTCCTAAAAGCAAAGGAGTTGATGCTGCAATCATTTGGTAAAGTTGATGGGCTGGTGAATGCAGCCGGAGGAATCATGCCGGAAGGTGTATTACAACCAGGTGATGATATATTCAGCATGAATCTTGAGGGAATGAAAAGAACCATGGACCTGAATCTTTGGGGAACCATTTTGCCAACACAGGTATTTGGAGAGGCGCTGGCAAAAACCGGAAAGGGTAGCATAGTAAATATATCTTCCATGAATTCGAAGCGCGCCATTACCAAAGTGCTTGGCTATAACATGGGTAAGGCCGCAGTGGATTGTTATACGCAATGGTTTGCAGTGGAACTGGCCAACCGCTATGGCGATACAATAAGAATGAATGCACTTGCTCCGGGATTTTTTCTTACCGAACAAAATAAAAACCTGCTTACTAAACCTGAAGGGGGATATACTGAAAGGGGAGAACTGGTAATAAGGCAAACACCATTCAGGCGTTTTGGTAAACCCGAAGAACTTAAAGGTGCCATTGTCTGGTTATTAAGCGATGCTTCTCTGTTCGTAACAGGATCTATGATTTGCGTAGATGGAGGATTCTCAGTTTTTGGTGGGGTGTAATGAATAAGGCAGTTTCTAAAGGTAAATTGATCTAATGAAATCGGGAGCCACATGGTGACTCCCGATTTATGTGACCCCGTCAGGATTCAAACCTGAAACCTTCTGATCCGTAGTCAGATACTCTATTCAGTTGAGCTACGGGGCCTTTTACCTGTGATTATACATTGATTACAATCTGCAGATGGGTTGCAAATATAGGAGATTTCCCTTTTACACTTTCCTTTACTACTGGTAAATTTTTGCGGAAGTCTTTTCAATGAATTTTTTGGGCAGCAACCAGGCCATGGCAGCTCCCAGCTTGTTCATAAAACCGGTAATTACCTCCGTTTGCTTTTTATACATCCCATTCACCGCGATCTTTGCTACCGCTTCCGGTGTCATGTTGAACTTTTTGGCAAGATCAAGCCCTTTCTGGCCTATCTGCGCTCGATCTACAAAAGCTGTATCCGTAGCCCCGGGAGAAACCACCGTTACCGAAACATTCGATGTAGCTAATTCATAATTCAAACCCCTGGAAAACTGCAAAACAAAAGTTTTACTTGCTGCATACACGCTCATAAACGGTAATGCCTGGTAGGCCGATGAACTGGCAATGTTCATGATGTAGGACTGGTTTCTTTTCCTTAACTCCGGAAGAAAACAATAGGTCATTTCTACCAGTGTATTCATATTCAGCTGCATCATGTTCAGGTGTGCATCTAAGCTGTGTTTTTCAAACGGACCGCTTAATCCATAACCTGCATTGTTCACTAATACATCTACCGCAAATCCATTTTCCCTGCACCATTCAAAAACTTTGGAAGCTGCATTTTGATCTGAAAGATCTATGGCAAGCCATGATGTTTGTATGCCATACCGGTTTTGAACTTCCCCGGCAATTTCCTTTAACTGGTCTTCACTGCGCGCAACCAGTAAAAGGTTTTTCTGCCGCGACGCAAGCTCAAAGGCAATAGCTTTTCCAATGCCCTTGCTGGCACCGGTTATAAGTGCATATGACATAATAATTAATTCTGAACGGTAGATGCCAGCCTGTGATAGAATGGAGTTTTACTGTTCTTGTCCTTGGGCATGTACTTTCCGGTAACTACCGGAACATACATTACACGGCGACGGCTTTTCTCACCAAAGAATGGCGATTGCTGCACCCTGTGCCATAAACGACCATCATGAACAGTAAGGTCACCGGCATCAATATCCAACCCAACTTCCCTGCGGTCGGCTTTGTGATCGATAAAATATTTTTTGCCGAAAAGTAACCTGAGCATACCCTGCTTATGTGTGCCGGGCAGAACGCGCAAACCTCCATTTTCAAAAGGAACTGTATCGAGGTGAATACCTACGTTAAGCATAGGCATAATGCGTTGTCCCAGGAAAAGATCCCTCGGGCTGTCGGTATGCCATCCCATTTGGGAAAATGCAGAATTAGGCGTGCGTACGTAATTATTTAAAACAAGACCATCTTTTTCATTTTCGCCAATACGGCCTTCGAATGGTTTTACCAGTTCGCATAAAGCCTGCAGGCGTTTATCTTTCAAAAATTCATGCAACACCTGGCTGTGTTGAGAAAGGAAACATAAACGCTGAATGATCTTATTCCCATTCTCATCCTTACCGAATTTCAATGGAATACCATTCATTTTTTCATGCCCTGCCTCAAGCCATTCTCTTTCCACTCTCTGGGTTTCGCTAATGAAAAGATCAACGGTTTCCTTGGGAATAAAATTTTTGAAAATGATCATTCCGTGCTTATCAAAAAACTCCAGCTGCTCTTTCGTTAATTTTTCCGCTAGTTGAAAATGCGGTACCTGCAGTTTGTTCATGGCTTATATTTTATGAGAAACAAGAAGTTTAATAGTGATTTAAAATTATGCTGGTCTGTAAAAAATTAGCCTTCAAGGGTTTCGGGTTTATCTGGATTCGAATTTACTATTTTCTTTGCGATGAAATAGCAGAGGTATGTAAATACCGGCGCTGCAATGACATCAATTGTATAATGCACGTGTTGAACCAGCACAAGAAATCCAATAGCAATAGTACACAAAAGCGCTATCAGCCGGTCAAATTTTCGACGAAAGCATAAAAAAAATAGACATTGCGAGGCAGTATGTCCCGAATAAAACAAGTCCCTGGTTATATAACTCTCCCCATAAAACCTGTTTGCTATAGGATCTACCAATGGAATCAGGTCGGCAGGGGGCTCTAAAGGGAAGAGTAAGATGGTTGTAAATCGTGTCAGGCTCACCAAAATAAATCCATACATGCAGGTCATAAAAAGCTTTGCATCCTGTATGCACCTGATCACGATTAAAATGGTCATAGACCAGATCATTGCAAAAATAGGAATGGACATATCCCTTGCCGATAGTAGATTCAACAAAGGGTCTTCCAGTGTTTTTCCGGGTCGTTGTTCTATATATTGAAAGAAAAAAGGAAAGGTGATCATTACTCCAATCAATAAAACCAGCCCAATTAACATCCGGGTCCTTAAATAATCCTTACGGAATGCTTCCGCCCAGCTAAAATGATGATATGTAGATGATACCTGCACGAAAAGGCGCAAAAATATGCCATAAGGCACTAAATCATTCAAAATCCGGGTAAAACTCGTTGAAAACCAATTCTAATACGTCCATCGCACAAATGCTTCCATTGCCGCATAATGGGTTAAACCAAGCTGGGCATATAAATTGGCCGTGGCCGCATTCCTTTCCTCGGCCCGCTGCCAGAATTCCCTGGAATCACTTCCCTGGAAAGGAACACTGTCCTTCTGCGACTGGTGAATGAAAATGCCATATCTTTTTTTGGAAACCTGGTCCGGGCTCATAGGCACAGCCATTTCAATTTCGTCTATATTCCATTCCTGCCAGGCACCTTTATACAACCATAACCAGCAATCTTTTATCCAGGCATCTCCTTCATTTTTAATCCTTTTTAAAGATTCCAGTACCACGTCCAGGCAAACCTTGTGCGTGCCATGAGGATCTGCCAGGTCGCCGGCGCAAAATACCTGGTGCGGTTTAACTTCTCTTAAAAGATCCATGGTAATGCGAATATCATCCTCACTCATCGGGTTCTTCTCAATGGTTCCCGTTTCGTAAAAAGGAAGATTTTGAAAATGAATGTTCTCTTCCTTAATGCCTACGTACCTGCAGGTGGCCCTGGCTTCACATCGCCTGATCAATCCTTTTATGGCCCTGATCTGTGGTGTATCTACCTGGTTGGATTTCTTATTTTTTATAAAGCTCCTTACCTCGTTATAAATATTTTCAGAAGTATTATTGTTTATGCCTGCGATCTCTTCAAAACCAACAGCAAAATCCAGGAACCTGGTTACAAATTCATCGGTTACTGCAATATTTCCTGAAGTTTGATAAGCCACATGCACATCATGCCCCTGGTCGTGCAGTCGCTGGAAAGTGCCGCCCATGCTTATTATATCGTCATCGGGGTGAGGAGAGAAGATGATCACTTTCTTGGGATAAGGCTCCGAACGTTCGGGATGTGTTGGTAAATGGGCATCTGGCTTTCCGGCAGGCCAGCCCGTGATGCTGTCGCGCAGCATGTAAAATACCTGCAGGTTGATCTCGTAAGCATCGCCTTCCTCCACAATCAGATCTCCCAAACCAAATTCATTATAATCATGATTGGTTAAAGAAAGAATAGGTTTATCAAGTTGCAAAGCCATATTTACCACGGCTTTCTTTACCATGCGCGAACTCCAGTCAATTTCACCTGTTAGCCATGGCGAACGGAACCGGGTTAACTCCGATGCCGCTACTTCATCTACTATAAATGTACAATCCTGGTGTTGTTGCAATAAACTCGCAGGGCAACTTTCCGTAACCGGGCCTTCCACCGATTTTCTTACCACCACTGCTTTTGCAGGTCCCCAGGCCATTAATAAAATACGACGGGCTTTCATAATGGTGCTGATACCCATGGTTACCGCCAGCCTTGGAACTTCCGAAATGTTTGCAAACTCGTATGCATTGGCCAGCCTCGTGGAATTTTCAAGATTGATCAGTCGCGTTTTGGAAAATATACTTGAACCGGGTTCATTAAATCCTATATGGCCATTGTTACCAATGCCCAGAACCTGCAAATCAATGCCTCCAACTTCTTCTATCTTTTTCTCGTAAGCTGCACAGTGCTTTTTAATTTCTTCTTTGGGAAGATCACCATCAGGAATGTTGATGTTTTCCGGGTCTATATCTACATGATCGAATAAATGCCGGTGCATGAAATTATTATAACTCTGCCAGGCATCCTTTTCTATGGGATAATATTCATCGAGGTTGAAAGTGATCACATTTTTAAAGCTCAAACCTTCCTCGCGGTGCATGCGTACCAGCTTTGCATAAAGCGATTTGGGTGTTGATCCTGTGGCCAGTCCCAAAACACAGGGCAGCCCCTTGTCTTGTTTTTCTCTTATTAACCTGGCTATTTCCCCGGCTGCAAATGCCGATCCTTCCTTTGCTTCCGAAAATATCTTTACTGGTATTCTTTCAAAAGCGTCTATCAGATTTATGTCCGTCATTGTAGTGAATGAAAACTAAAGATAGAAAAAACCGCAAAAACCGCAGGCTAATTTGCAAATTTGTTAATCACTGCTGTCCGGATAAAATTGCAATCTTCAATTGTTATAAAGACTTTTAATATTAAGCATGCATAGGTTGGAACCACTTTTTCGACATCGGCGAAGCACTAAGAAGGCCGCGAGTCGCGGCGACACAGTTTATAGTCTTTAATTCTGATCATTTCTCTGCATAGCGGAGTGTTTGAGGAGCGCCTTATTGCTCCTGGTTG
>JAEZCV010000160.1 GCA_023429985.1 Bacteroidota bacterium
CGATGATCCTTCCATAAGAGGCATTCTGGTAAATGCCAGGAATATAGACGACAGGGTGAAACTGCAAAAAAGGCTTGATCATGAATTGATCAACAAACAAAAAGAAATCACCAGCGCAGTTATACGTGCACAGGAATCTGAAAGATCTCAAATTGGACTTGAATTACACGATAATGTAAACCAGATTTTAACCACTGTTAAGCTATACAACGAAATGTACCTGACAGGTTATGTGGAAGATAAAAACCTGCTGGTAAAAGCTTCGCAGTTCACACAGGAATGCATTGATGAGATCAGGAGTATTTCCAAACGGCTTTCCGCTCCAACCCTTGGAAAAATTTTACTTCACGACTCCATAAAAGAATTGGTTGATTCGATAAATCTTACCAAAAAGCTCGAGATCGTTTACCTGCCCGAGGGTATAGATAATCTTTGTGTTGCGGAAGAACTTCATCTTGCCATTTACAGGATTGTTCAGGAAGCACTTAATAACGTGATCAAGCATTCCCAGGCATCGTCGGCTATAATTACTATTAATGCCAGCCCTAACCAAATAATTCTGGGTATTAGGGATAATGGAATTGGATTCGACATGGAAACCAAAAGCAATGGCATTGGCATCACCAACATGCGATCGCGCGCAGAAAGCTTACACGCCGACTTTCAACTGTTTTCCTCTATCGGTCAGGGTTGTACAATTGAAATTAGCTTCCCCCATAATAAATGAGCCCGCTCTCTTAGGATCTAAATAATCAACAGGTCTCAAATTTTTACGGTTCTCTGAAAATTTATGGGCTAAAAAAATTTTTTGGTTCCAGGTTTATACTTTTTGATTATAGCTTATTTTCACTGAGTTTTTACCTTAACCATAGCTATAATTTGGAATCCTTAACTGAAAATACATTATCACCATTGCTTAAGGGCGGTGGTGAAATGGGAAAGATCATTCGGGAATTTAACTGGTCGGAAACTGCCCTGGGCTCACCCGACAAATGGCCAGGTTCACTTACCTCAACCCTTTCACTTTGTTTAAATTCCGCCTTTCCCATGTTAGTTTTCTGGGGACCGGAAATGATAACTTTCTACAATGATGCATTTCGTCCCAGCCTGGGTATCGAAGGAAAACACCCTGGAATTGGAAAGAAAGGTGAAGAAATGTGGGCCGATATCTGGCATATCATCAACCCCCTTTTTGAAAAAGTTAAAGCAACAGGTGAACCCATTTGGTTTGAGGACCAATTGGTACCATTTTACCGCAATGGTAAAACCGAAGATATTTACTGGACATTCAGTTATAGTCCTATATATAATGAAGAAGGACGGATCCATGGAATTTTTGTTACCTGCACGGAAACTACCGAAAAGGTGAGGCAGGCGAAACATCTTGAAGAAAACAGGGAACACCTAAGAAATATTATTCTCAAAGCGCCTGTTGCCATGTGTCTCTTGCAAGGTCCTGAATACGTGGTAGAAATTGCCAACAATAAAATTCTTGAAATCTGGGGCAAAACTGCTGATGAAGTTTTAAGCAAGCCAGTATTTACCGGCTTACCAGAAGCAAAGGGACAGGGATTTGAAGAGTTACTGGAAAGAGTGTATACAAAAGGAGAAACCTATACTGCTTTTGGCCTGCCCACGCAACTTCCCAGGAATAATGAGCTGAAAACCGTTTATCTCAACTTCGTTTATGAACCACATTGGGATGTAGAAGGAAATATTATTGGGGTTATTGCTGTTGCTGCTGAAGTAACGGAGCAGGTTGTAACCCAACTAAAACTTGAGGAAAGCGAACACCAGGTTCGGTCAATTGTTGAAAGTGCACCTTTTCCCATTGGAGTATACCATGGAAAGGAAATGAAAATTGCACTTGCAAATCAATCGATACTTGATGTTTGGGGAAAAGGTAATGATGTAGTAGGAAAACTATATGCGGAAGTTTTGCCGGAACTGGACAACCAGGAGATCTTTCAACAGCTTGACCATGTTTTTACTACAGGCATTCCCTTTCATGCAAAAAACAGAAGGGTGGACCTGATGGTTGATGGAGCCATGAAGATCTTTTATTTTAATTATTCATTCACCCCTTTATACGATAGCAATGGAAATATTTATGGTGTGATGAATACTGCTGCCGATGTTACAGATCTGAACCTGGCCAAACAACAAATAGAAGAAAGTGAAACGCGATTCAGACTGCTTGCCGATTCAATGCCGCAGTTCATATGGTCGGCAGATGAAAAAGGTAACCTTAATTATTTTAACCAGGCCATTCTTAATTATAGTGGTCTTTCACTTTCCGAACTTTCCGGTAAGGGCTGGCTGGAAATTGTACATCCCGATGAAAGAGAAGAAAGTTTTAAGCTTTGGCAAAATTCCGTGCGCGAAGGCAATGATTTCATTTATCACCACAGGTTTAAAAATAAAAACGGGGAATACAAATGGCAGTTAAGCAGGGCTGTTCCGCAAAAAGACAGTGAAGGGAATATCCAGATGTGGATCGGTACAAGTACCGACATCCACGATCACAAATTATTTGAGGAGGAATTGAGTAACCTAGTAAAAGAAAGAACCCTGGAGCTGGAAAGATCCAAAGAACAAATTGAAAAGTCGGCCGAAAGATTACATGCCGTGTTCAATAATGCGCAATCGGGAATGTTTACTTTTTCCCCTGTTAAAAACGAAGCAGGCGAAGTTGTGGATTTTCGCTTTGTCATAACCAATCCTAACTATGCTTCTTATGTAGGCCAGACACCGGAAATGTTGAATGGAACGCTAGGAAGCAAATGGTTCCCCACCTACCTTACCAATGGCGTTTTCGACACTTATAAAAAAACCTATTTAACTGGTGAATCACAACGCCTGGATATCCATTATAAAGATGATGGATTGGATATTTTTATTGATGTTGTAAGCGCGAAAGTTGGAGACGAAGTTCTGGTAACATTTACCGATCATTCGCCCCTTAAAAGGGCGCAGCTGCAACTGGAAAAATATATTGAAGAATTGAAAAGGTCAAATGCAAGCCTGGAGGAATTTGCTTATGCTGCTTCGCACGACATGAAGGAGCCTATAAGAAAGATCCATTTCTTTACCGACAGGATCAAGGCCTCACTCAGCGAACGTTTCAATGATGTGGAAACACGCTATTTCAACAGGATGGAACTTGCTGCCCGGCGCATGGGCTACCTGATTGACGACCTGCTGTCCTATTCCCAGCTAAGTGTAGTTAAAAAAGATTTTGAACCGGTTGATCTCAATCACGTGGTGCAACTGGTTTTAAATGACCTGGAACTCGAAATAGAAGAAAAAAATGCTATTGTTGATGTTCAAAAACTTTGTATTGTCAGTGGCCATTCCAGGCAATTACAACAGGTTTTTCAAAACCTCATTACCAATGCAATGAAATTTATGAAGGAAGGCACAAGCCCTGTAGTTAAAATTAGTTGTGACAGGCTAAGAGGAAACGAAACAAAATTTTCCCTTCCCAAAGAAATAGGCGAGCAGGAATTTAACCTGGTGGAAGTAAAAGATAATGGAATTGGTTTTGAGCAGGAAGATGCTGAAAAGATATTTAAATTATTTACCCGTCTTCATGGAAATGTTGAATTTACCGGAACAGGTATAGGTTTGTCCATTGTAAGAAAAGTTATGGAAAATCATAATGGATATGTGCGCGCCGAAAGTGAGCCTGATCAGGGTGCCTGTTTTCAATTATTATTTCCCATTGTTGAAGATTGAGCAATTTAATGCTTCCACCATCAATTTACCATGGAACAGCCTTTATCTTTGCGCATGCTTAAAATTGGTGTATTTGGAACTGGCCACCTAGGAAAATTTCATCTTAACAACTGGAAAGAACTGCAAGGTGTTGAACTTACCGGATTTTACGATCCCGACGACAGTATTGCTGATGCAATTATAAATACCTACAACTTAAAAAGATTTACAAATGAAGATGAACTGATTGATGCTGTTGATGTAGTGGATATTGTTACGCCCACACAGTATCATTTCAATCTTTGCGTGAAAGCCCTCCGAAAAGGTAAACATGTATTTGTTGAAAAACCTATGGCAAATACCATGAAAGAGGCCGAGGAACTGGTTAAACTGGCAAAAGAATCTAAAGTAAAATTCCAGGTAGGACATGTGGAAAGATTTAATCCTGCCTTTCTTGCTGCAAAAGATCTTGATCTGAATCCCATGTTTATTGAAGTACATCGCCTTTCCCAATTCAATCCCCGGGGTACAGAAGTGAGTGTGATCCTGGACCTTATGATTCATGATATTGATGTTATTCTGAGCCTGGTAAAAAGCGAGGTTAAATCGGTTTATGCCAATGGTGTTGCTGTATTAACCGATACACCCGACATTGCCAACGTGCGTATTGAATTTAATAATGGTTGTGTTGCCAACCTTACATCCAGCAGGATCTCTATGAAAAAAATGCGCAAGATCCGTTTGTTCCAGAAAGATGCTTACATAGGAATTGATTTTCTTGAAAAGAAAACTGAGGTCATTCGCCTGAAGACCGAAGCTGATGAAAATTCATTCTCCTTCGACATCGAAACCAATAAGGGCACTAAAACCATTGCCATTGCCAGTCCGCAAACGCCTAATGTAAACGCTATTAAAATGGAACTGGAGGAGTTTGTAAATGCAATTAATAACAATACGCAGCCTATTGTGAATGAAATTGATGGTTTCAGGGCAATGGAAGTGGCACACCAGATTCTTTTTAAGATCAATAACAATCTTATTTCTTCCTGATGCAGGCCGGGAAACATATTCATTCTACCTGGTATGCCATTTCTGATTTTTTAATGGCAGTATTTGCATGGACTGCCTTTTATTTAACACGTAAACAGATACTTCACGAATATATTTCTGTTGATTTAAAATTCTGGCTGGGGGTAATTTTCATTCCCATTGGCTGGGTAATTTTTTATGGCCTGGTAGGAAGTTATAATTCGGTTTATAAAAAATCGCGGCTTACCGAATTCACAAAAACTTTTGTGATCACCATGGTTGGAACTATTGTATTGTTCTTTCTTTTTTTACTTGACGATAAACAAACCAATTACAGTTATTATTATACAGCTTTTGCCTTACTGCTTTCCTTCCAGTTTCTTTTTACCCTCCTGGGAAGAATGATAATTCTTTCTATTGCAAAAAATCAGATTTTAAAAAAGAAGGTCAGATTTTCCTGCATCATTATTGGCACGAGCGAAAATGCAAAACGCATAGCCAGAGAAGCTGAAAAAAAACTGGCTACCTCGGGTTTTTATGTAGATGGATATATTCCTGTAGCCGATGAAAGGTCTGCCGGCAGTAAACTCCCTGTTCTTGGCACCCTCGATGAACTGGAAAAAATTGTTGATAACCATAATGCAGAACTTGTGATCATAGCCATCGACAAATCGCAAAATGAACTGATAGAACAGGTGATCAACAGGCTTTCGGAAAAAGATGTAGCAATAAAGATCCAGGCAAATACTTTGGATATTCTTGCAGGTTCTGTAAGAACGAGCAATGTGCTGGGAGCTGTACTTATTGATCTTCATACAGGACTAATGCCGGAATGGCAACAGAATATAAAAAGAGTGATAGATGTTTTTATTGCATTCATTTCCCTGGTCATTCTACTCCCATTTATGATTTACCTAGCCATTAAAGTGAGGCTTTCTTCAAAAGGACCCATTTTTTATTCGCAGGAAAGGATCGGGTATAAAGGCAAACCTTTCAGAATGTATAAATTCAGGTCGATGTATACCGATGCCGAGCAGCACGGCCCTTCACTTTCTTCCGATCACGATCCCAGAATTACACCATGGGGCAGGGTTATGAGAAAATGGAGGTTTGATGAATTACCCCAACTTTTAAATATTTTACTGGGAGAAATGTCGCTGGTTGGACCCCGCCCTGAAAGAAGGTTTTATATTAACCAGATTGTTTCACAATTCCCTTATTATAAGTATTTGCTGAAAGTGAAACCCGGTCTCACTTCCTGGGGAATGGTGCAATATGGCTATGCAGAAAATGTGGAAGCCATGATCGAGAGAAGTAAGTTTGACCTTGTTTATATTGAAAACATTTCGCTCCTGCTCGATTTCAAGATCATGCTGCACACACTCAGGATCATATTCCTGGGTAAGGGAAAGTAATTGTTGCCATAAACAGAAGCCCCTGGATTATAGTTGAATAAGCTGATTAACCTTCTTATTTTCGAAACGTGAAAAATCTATTATTGATTGTCCTCACCCTGTTGGCCTCATTTGCAAATGCCCAATACTGGCAACAAAAGGTTGATTATACAATTGCCGTAAGCTTGAACGCAAAAGAAAAAACGCTTGACGGAAAAGCTTCCATACTTTATACCAACAATTCACCTGATACATTGTATTATATATGGTTCCATCTTTGGCCCAACGCATATAGAAGCGACAAAACAGCTTTCAGCGAACAAATGCTGGAGAATGGAAACACCCGGTTTTATTTTTCCTCCAGAGAAGAAAAAGGCTACATCAACAGGCTCGATTTTAAAGTTGAAGGTATTACTGCAAGAATGGAAGACCATCCATCGCACATGGATATTATAAAAATTATTCTGCCCCATCCTCTTGCTCCAGGAGAACAAAAAACAATCACCACACCTTTTCATGTTAAGCTGCCTTATAATTTTTCAAGAAGTGGTTATCATAATAACAGTTTCCAGGTAACCCAATGGTATCCCAAACCGGCCGTTTATGACAAAGATGGCTGGCACCCTATGCCCTACCTCGACCAAGGTGAATTTTACAGTGAATTTGGAACTTTTGATGTTACCATTTCCTTACCTCAAAATTTGGTAGTTGCGGCTACTGGAAACCTCCAGGATGAAGAAGAAAAAGCCTGGCTTAAATCAAGAACGTTTAAAGTTGCTGAAGCATCTAAACCTAAAAAAATAACTTCAAAAAAACCTGTTACTACAGGCGTTTCAAAAAAAATTTCCGAGGAAGTTTTTTCTTCCCAAACAAAAACACTTCGCTATATCCAGGAAAATGTTCATGATTTTGCATGGTTTGCGAGTCCCGACTATGTTGTGGCTTTTGACACCATAAATATTGAGGAAAGAGCTGTTGAAGTTTTTGCTTTTTATGAACCAGGGAATGAGGAAACCTGGAAAGATGCAACAAATTATGCCAAAGAAGCAATTCAGTTTTTTTCCGAACAAGTTGGAAGTTACCCATATAATGTTGCAAGCATAGTTCAGGGACCGGAAGGTTATGCCGGCGGAATGGAATATCCAACCATCACCATTATTTCGCCCCACCTGGAAAGCAAAGACCTGGATATTGTAATTGCCCATGAAATTGGCCATAACTGGTTTTATGGAATACTTGCCAGTAACGAAAGAATGCATCCATGGATGGATGAAGGACTTACCAGTTTTTACGAACAGAAATACGAAACAAAAAAATATGGAGCGCCATCAAATGAAGTCCTGCTTCTGCAACAAACCAGGGCGGTAAGAAGAACCGATCAACCCATTTCAACTTCTTCCGGAGATCTTTCTTATTTGAATTACGGCCTTTCTGCATATTATAAAGCGGCAGCATGGTTTGAAATGATTGAAGCGAAACTTGGTTCGGAAAGGTTTAATTTATTGATAAAGGAATATTTCACTACGTGGAAATTTAAACACCCCTCTCCTTCAAACCTTACTGGGATGATTGCAAAATATTTACCATCAGATAGTTCTTTCTACTTATCCTTACTCGATAAAAAAGGAATACTTCCGTATCACCAACCCAGAGGTTTTCAATTTGTTTCTGTTTTTAAAAAGAATTCAATTAAAAATTATCTTCAAAATCCTGCGGAAAATATTGTTTTTGTTTCACCGGCAATTGGCTCCAACCATTACGATAAATTTATGCTGGGTGCATTGATAACAAATTACAAGCTGCCTCCAACTAAATTTAACTTCCTTGCCATTCCTTTATATGCTTTCGGTTCCAAACAGTTTACAGGACTGGGTAAATTAAATTATTCCATTCACAGCGACGGGTTAATACGCAAAACAGATTTCT
Organism: Bacteroidota bacterium; assembly: GCA_023429985.1. Taxonomy (GTDB): domain Bacteria; phylum Bacteroidota; class Bacteroidia; order Chitinophagales; family Chitinophagaceae; genus Flavisolibacter. The sequence continues at coordinate 8,067 of JAEZCV010000160.1, forward strand.
TTATCAATGCCTCCATGTTTGCACGGGATGATTTTGCAGATACTGCCGGAAGAAAGATCACCATGAACTTTAAAAAACTGGTTCCCGGCGTTCGCTTCACCTTAGGCGAAAAAAATGCCAGGAGCACCGTACGAAAACAAATTCAATGGAAAACCTTTTTTATTGATGAAGAATTTTTAAGCATCAGGCGCGATACGATTTTTGACGGTGCGGATACGAATCTTATTTTCAGATACCTTAAACCTTCAGAAAACAGGTACCTGAACCAACTGCAGTTTACTTATGAAAATTTTCGAGCATTGTACCCGTTTCGCATACAACTGCAGGTAGAACAATCTACTGATTTTATCAGGCCAACCTTAACTACCACCTATTTTTTCAACTATGCTAAAAAAGGTGGCCTATCACTCCGGTTCTTTGCAGGAAAATTTATTTACCTGGGAGAGAAAGACATTTTTAAAAGATTTGAAAATGAACGGTATCATTTAAATCTTACCGGGCCAAATGGCTATGAAGATTATACCTACAGTAATTATTTCATGGGGCGCAACGAATTTGAAGGCATCAGCAGCCAGCAGATCATCATGCGCGATGGAGCATTTAAAGTAAGAACAGATCTGCTTGCAAACAAAGTGGGCAAAACAGATGACTGGCTCTTGTCGCTCAACCTCAGTTCCACGGTTCCCGACAATATCAATCCGTTGAACGTACTGCCCGTTAAGATCCCGCTTTCCGTATTTTTCGACCTTGGCACTTATGCCGAGCCATGGCAAAGAAACTCCGATGCCGACAGGTTCCTTTATAATGCAGGCCTTCAATTAAGTTTGTTTGCCGGCAGTCTTGATATTTATATTCCAATAGCTTACAATAAAGTTTTTGGAGATTATATTAAATCAACCATTCCGGATAACAGGTTTTTGAAAACCATTTCTTTCAGCATTAATTTTCTTAATAACAGGAATCTGCAGGAAATAAACAGGGAACTAGAATTTTGATCACACCATCAACCATACAATATATCAGTCATCAGCATATTGATAAAACCAAATGGGACAGTTGTATTGATAATGATATTGATGGAAGAATCTATGCATCTTCATATTATCTCGATACAATGGCTGGTAATTGGGATGCTTTGGTGGCCGGCGATTATGAAACGGTAATGCCATTACCCTGGAGAAAGAAAAAAGGGATTTCTTATATTTTCCAGCCGGCATTTATCGCTCAACTTGGCGTGTTTGGAAAAAATGCAGACCAATTAACACCTGGTTTCTTACATGCCATTCCCTCTAAATTTAAACTGGTTGATCTTTCTATTAAACAAATTCCAGTTGAACCTGGCCAAAGAATGATAGTAAGGGAAAGGATGAACTATATTCTTCATCTCAATAAATCTTACGATGAATTAAGATCAGCTTACCGGGATAACATCAAAAGAAATATCAAAAAGCATCTACAGCTGGGATGTTACCTAAAAAAAAATATTGACTTAAACGAGATCATTCAGCTTGCCTCAGAACAGGAGAAAGGAAATACTAAAAAAGAAGATTTTCAAAATTTCGCCCAACTCTATCATCGTTTGCAACAAAAAGGCAAAGCTGTTAATTACGGTATTTATTCAAAATCAAACCAACTGCTTTCTTCTGCGGCTTATTTTTTTTCTCATAACCGGGCCTATTATATTCTTGTAGGAAATCATCCTAATGGAAGAACGCTGGGGGCTTCACACGCCCTGATCGATGCCTTTATTAAAGATCATGCAGGTAAAAACCTTATCCTGGATTTTGAAGGCAGCGACATCCGTAACCTTGCTTTTTTTTACAGCAGTTTTGGTGCCCTTGAAGAAAGATATGCTTCTATTCGCTGGAACAGGCTTCCCTGGTGGTTGAAATGGCTGAAGAAATGATGATATATAAGTTTTCGTTGATGAGGATAGTCCTGTTTTGAGTTTTTCACCTCTATTTATCCCCTGCCCCTTAACTTTGCCGCAAATTTTTGATACATGAACTTGCACGAATACCAGGCAAAAGAACTCCTGAAAAAATTTAATGTTCCTGTTCAGGAAGGAATGGCAGCCGGAACCATCCACGAAGCCGAAGAGGCCTACAGGCAGATCAAAACACAATATGGCAGCAGCTTTGCTGTTGTAAAAGCCCAGATCCACGCGGGTGGCAGGGGTAAAGGAAAGATCCGCGAAACAGGAATCAACGGTGTGAAAGTGGTGAAATCACTGGATGATGTAAGTGAAGTGGCTCAGAAAATGCTTGGTGGCACCCTTGTTACCATTCAAACCGGGGAAACTGGTAAAGTAGTGAACAAGATCCTGGTTGCACAGGATATGTATTACGACGGCCCGGGTGAAAGACTTGAATTTTATCTGTCCATTCTTCTCGACCGTGCCAAAGGCCAGAATGTGATCATGTACAGCACCGAAGGCGGTATGGACATTGAAGAAGTGGCACACAATACGCCCGAAAAAATATTTAAAGAGTGGGTTCATCCTGCAGGCGGATTACAGGCTTACCAGGCAAGAAAGATCGCTTTCAATTTAGGTTTGAAAGGCGATGCTTTTAAAAACATGGTGAAGTTTGTAACCAACTTATATAATGCATATGTTAGTCTCGATTGCGCCATGCTCGAGATCAACCCTTTATTTAAAGCTGCCGATGAAAAAGTTGTTGCAGTGGATTGTAAAATGAACCTTGATGATAATGCGCTGATGCGTCATCCCGACCTGGCTGCCATGAGAGATATTGCAGAAGAAGATCCAACCGAAGTGGAAGCTGGAAAGCATAACCTGAATTTTGTAAAGCTTGATGGCAATGTTGGATGTATGGAGAATGGTGCCGGACTTGCCATGGCAACTATGGATATGATTCAGTTAAGTGGTGGTGAACCTGCCAACTTCCTTGATGTGGGTGGTACGGCCAATGCGCAAACTGTTGAAGCAGGTTTTCGCATTATTATGAAAGATCCTAAAGTAAAAGCTATTCTCATTAATATTTTTGGTGGTATTGTTCGCTGCGACCGTGTTGCACAGGGTGTTATTGATGCCTATAAAAACATGGGCACCATTAATATTCCAATTATTGTTCGCCTGCAGGGAACCAATGCCGAAGAAGCAAAAAAACTGATTGATGAAAGCGGACTGAAAGTACAATCCGCCATTTTATTAAGCGAAGCTGCAAGCCTGGTTAATAAAGCTGTTGCTGCAGCATGATGGAAAGAATAAATTAATTTTATGTCCCGCAATTTGCGGGACATTTTTTTTATGAATACCACCTACTCCCTTGAAGAAGTAACTATACGAGCTATTCGCAAAAGCGATAACGAAGCGCTTGCAAATGTGATCAGGAAAACACTGGAAGAATTTGGTGCCAACCTGCCCGGCACTGTATATTTTGATCCCACCACGGATCATTTATTTGAATTGTTTGAACAGGAACCACGATCGTTTTACCATGTAGCTGAATTAAATGGTGAAGTGGTGGGAGGTGGCGGCATTTATCCTTCTCCCGGACTGCCTAAAAATTATTGCGAGCTGGTAAAAATGTATCTTTTAAAAAAAGTCCGTGGCATTGGACTAGGAAAATTGCTCATTGAAAAATCAATTGCAACAGCCAAAGAAAAAGGCTTTCAAAATATCTATCTCGAAACCATGCCTCAACTGAAAGATGCATTAAAGACCTACGAAAAATTCGGATTTCAATACATCGACCATGCCATGGGCAACACAGGACATTTTGGCTGCGGGCTGTGGATGACGAGGGGGGTGAATAGTGAGATGTTTAGTTGAAAGTTGTTGAACAGTGGTTGAACAGTTGTTGAAAGGTCATTCATTACTCACCACCTGCCTGCCGGCAGGCAGGCTCACCACTCACCACTCACTACCTCATAAACCGGGCTAAATAAATAGATCCTCTTTGTTGCTACTTCTTCGCAGCGAAATCTTTTTCGCAGCCTCGGACCTTTTTTAAAAACACGTCCATCGTGGGTGGTGAACAAACTTCCTTCCGGAACATTTTCTACAAAAACAAGGTTGCTGTTTTTTTGATCGTAATTTTTTAATGTTCGCAATAATTGTTCATCTGCACAACTGGAAGCAGCAGGATTGTGCAGCGATTGCACCAATGCATGTTTTATATCGGCAGGAAAAACATTTTGATGAATGAAATTTGCAAGCAACTGTCCGAATAACTGTTTCCATTCCTTACCATGAGAAGCAACACGGTTGCCATATTTTTCGAACGTAAGCAAATGTGCCAGCTCGTGAAGCAGGGTAATTAAAAATGAATAGGAATTTAAATTTCCATTTACACTGATGCGGTGATTTTGCATTCCGGTACGATGCCGATAATCTCCAAGAATGGATTTTCGTTCTCTTGCCACCGTAAGATGAACCTTGTATTGATGAAGGAAACCGGCAACGGCATCAAAAGTTCCGTCTGGCAGGTAATCACTTAATTTAGATAGCGGTGCTTCTTTACGACTCATTTCTCTGTTCTGCGCAACATTTTTGTTAATACATTCACTTCAATAAATGTATACAAAAGATATAACCCCATACAAATAAACAATGCAGGTTTATTAAGATCCTTTTTATAAATGGAAATATAAATGAAGGCGGCAATAATGCAGAGAAAAAGCTTAAGAATGATACTCGAGTAAACGGCCCTGACAAAGGCATGCGGGTTGGGATTGTTCAATCCTCTTATTCCCATGTAAAAAGAAACAGCTGTTATTAAAAACAGGATCAGGTTTCCCACCAACACTACGTTTCGGTCAACGCCCCAGTTATTCAGCATATCGCGGGCCGTAATAAAGAACGCATTAAATAAAATAAAAACTATGATCACCGGCATGAATGATCTGATCCTGTTTCCTGGCATTTATTTTTTGTTTGTATCCCTTATGAGCTGAATGATCATCACCACCAAAACTACAAAAGGAAATAAGATCGTGAACAAAGGAAATGAAATCTTCCACCATTTGTCGGCTTTAATTCCACCGTAAATCGCCAGGGCAAGCAGTACAAATAACTGGGTGCCCCAGCCGGCATAACGCATTACATCACTTCGCAACTTAGGCTTCTGCGGTTTGTGCATCCTGGCCCATTAAAACAACATTGGTAGCAGCAGCGCCCATCTGGCACTGTCCGTTAAAAACAGCTTCCGGATCTACCTGCAGGTTAGCTGCCTGGATATTACCGGTTACATTACATTCGGAACGCAACTGCAAAACTTCTTCAACTTTTATATTTCCTGAAACTTTACCATGGATGTCGGCCTGTTTTCCATTTACATTTCCTTCAACATAACCCGAAGGCCCAATGACGATCTTTGAAGAACTGGAAACATTACCGTAAATGGTGCCATCAATTCTCAGGTCATTTTCGCTGTTCATATCACCCTGGAGAACGGTTCCTTTACTGATTAATGTGGCGCTGGTGGCTACTCCCTGTACGGAAGCACTTTGGTCTTTTTTAAACATAGGATTGGTTTTTATAGCTCTAAAATAATCAATCATTTGAGATTTCCTCGCGCGGAACCTCAAGTAATGTGGTATCGAGCTTTAAATCTTCATCTCCACCCATTACCCTTCGCAGTCCGTCGATGTACTGGCTCTGGTATTTTACCTGCTTGGCCAGAGAATCGGTCATGTATTTTAACTGGCGGTATTCACGGTCAAGCCTGGCATTTCCGTAACCCGGGATATAGTATTTCACCGGGGTAAACACGATAATTGCCACGGTAACCCCCACCAAAAGCACGAAAATGGTACTTAGGGCAATATATACACTCAGTCGCGACAGACGGAAGGTCACCACTTCTTCATAGGTATCGTCGTTCATGACGACCAGCCGGTATCGGTTTCTGAGCCTCTCCAGCGTGGAACCGGCATCCAGTTTGGCCATAGATCAATTTTAGGGGGCTAAGGTAAGGAATAGGAATTCGAGAATTTGGAAAATGGAAAAATGGAAAATTAATTTTCTAACTTCCCAAACCTGCCTGCCGGCAGGCAGGTTAGCTAATTAGGTAATTTTTCGCTTCATTTTATACTAAAACTTTTGAATTTCAGTTTATAAGGGGTTAGTTTGCGAGCCCAATAATGAGAATTAGTCGTTTTTTAATCTTTTACCTGTTCCTGGTGGCAGCTGGCGCTGTATTTCAGCCCCTCTATGCCCAGCTGGGTTTCAAATTAAAAGTAGACAAACCAGATCCTTACCAGGATCGAGTTCTTAAAGCAGAAAAAACGGGCGACAAGCCTCTGAAAGCCCATAAAAGATTCTTCCAGAACCTTACCACCCACTATAATTATTATTTCAACGCCAACAATAAACTTAACGAAGTTATAGAAAGGGCCAAGCAATCTCACATAGATGATTATGCCCAACTCCTTCCCTTTTACAATTACAGTCTCGATATTACAGCGCAGGACAAGGTTCAGCTGGATTCAGTGATCTATAAATCGCAGACAGCCATTGTAATGCACGACCTGCGCAACGACTGGATCGACAATATGTACATGCTCTGGGGCGCCTCTTTTTATTTTTTGAAGGAATTTGATTCGGCTTCCCTCATGTTCCAATTCATTAACCATTCTTTTGCCGAAAAACAGGCAGACGGCTATTATAAATATATCGGCAGCCGTATGGATGGCAACAATGCACTAAGCATTTCAACCAAAGAAGATCCAAATTTTTTCCAGCGTGCCTTTTCCGAATCGCCCAGCCGCAACGAAGCATTTATATGGCAGATCAGGAGCCTGATTGAAAAAAAAGAATTCACCTACGCAGGAAGCCTTATTGAAACACTCAAAAACGATCCGCTTTTCCCGGAAAGACTCCACGACGACCTGGAAGAAGT
>JAEZCV010000165.1 GCA_023429985.1 Bacteroidota bacterium
TCCGGTAAAAAAAGTACTTTTGCTCATGTTTAGTTGTTGTGTTGTAACTCCAAACTAAACAAAAAAGGGGAAGTCTTCGGACTTCCCTTTTCCTTTTATTTAATTAACTTTCCCCGGACAACAGTGAATGGTCAATGGTCAATGGTCAATGGCCAATGGTCAATAAGACTCACAACTCACAACTCACTACTCACCATTCACCATTCACTACTCACTACTCACTACTCACCATTCACCACTCACTATTCAAAATCCTTGTACAACAAATACTTCTTCCTAATGGTTTTAAATTCCGACAATGCCGGTTCCCATGATTTACGGATCTCAGCTTCCGACTTGCCATCTCTTATTTGTTTCCAGAGTATTCCGTTTCCTGCCAGCTTATTAAAAAAAGATGCATCCATATCACCGGATTTTGGCTTGATGAAAAAGTTCTCTTTATCAGGAAACAACCTGTAAGCTTCCAGCAGGTATTTCAACTGCAGTTTTCCATCGGTCTTTTTCAGCACTTCTTCTTTACTGCCACTTACATTCCAACCATAGCATAACTGGTTTTTTAATTTTGGTTCTTTGGCGCCTTCCATTGAGCGGGGTGTAAAGGAATATAAATTCTTTGGTAATGAAGGATGTCCAAAGATCTGGAAAGGTTTTTCTGTTCCTCTTCCTTCGCTTAAAACGGTTCCTTCAAAAAAACAGGTGGAGGGGTACCAGTATATTGATTGAATATCCGGAAGATTAGGTGAAGGTTTTACAGGCAATTCATACGTTGATGTATGATCGTAATTCTCGCAGGGAATAATTTCCAGTGAAAAGTATTTTGCACCGGGAGGATATATTGCTGCCAGCACATTTTGGGTATAAAACTGCATTGCTTCCTTACTCAGCCAGCCTTCTTCCAGCAGCATTTTTGCATATTCTCCAATTGTCATTCCATAAACTACCGGCACGGGCTGCATGCCAACAAAAGATTTGTATTTCATATCGAGCACAGGGCCATCCACATAAAATCCATTTGGATTCGGCCTGTCTAGTACCAGCAATGGAATATTATTTTCTATAGCTGTTTCCATGTATTCCTGCAGCGATGAGATGTAAGTATAAAATCGAACGCCCACATCCTGGATATCAAAAAGCATTACGTCAATCCCTTCAAGGTCTTCTTTGGAAGGTTTTCTTTTTTTGCCATAAAGCGAAACAACAGGAATTCCTGTTGCCTTATCTATTGTGCTTTCAACCTTTTCTCCAGCATCGGCAGTGCCCCTGAAACCGTGCTCGGGCCCGAAGATCACCTTAATATTTACTCCCGATTTTTGAAGGGTGTCTACTAAATGCGACTGACCCACTACAGAAGTCTGGTTTGCAAAAACTGCTACATTTTTTCCTTTAAGCTTCGGAAGGTAAAGTTCCAGTCTTTCCGCCCCTGTTCTGATACCTGGATCTTTGGCAGAAGCGTTTCCCGAGGTAGTGTGGGTACCGGAGCAGGAAGAACTTAATGAGATCATTAACATAAATAGATAGGACAACTGGCTCAGCATATTCTGTATTTTGATGATTTTGGGGTTCAAATTATAACAAAAATAACTAAGCAAAACGTGAAAGCTTCGTACCTTTCCGGCCTTTGCATCCTTAGCTTTTTCCTGCCTGCCCCACCTGGTTTCTGCAGTTGAGAGTTTCCTTTTGGAAATTAAGTAATGCAAATACATTGTTGAATTAAAAACGAAACGATTATGCAGCAAGCACAAAATGGAGACAAGGTTAAAGTCCATTATCATGGAAAATTGCGCTCCGGTGAAACTTTTGACAGTTCCCAGGGACGCGAGCCTCTTGAATTTGAATTAGGCAGTGGCCAGGTTATTAAAGGCTTCGACGATGGAATCAGGGGAATGAAAGTGGGTGATAAAAAAACTGTGGAAATACCTGTAAATGACGCCTATGGCGAAAAGCAGGATGAAAGGGTAATTGAATTTCCTAAGGAGCAATTCCCGCAAGATATGAATCCTGAAAAAGGAATGCAGTTGATGATGAGTGACGGTTCGGGACAGCAATTTCCGGTTACCATTGTAGAATTAAAAGAAGAAACCGTAGTGCTGGATGCAAACCATCCTCTTGCCGGTCAGGACCTGATCTTTGATATTGAACTTGTAGATCTAACTCCGGCTTCAAGAATTATCATGCCTTAATGAGATATTTATAATGAAGATCGCCTCCCAAAAGGAGGCGATTTTTATTTTCAGGAGGTCATATTATAAGAGGGTGTTTTTATTTTCTGAACATATTCATCCTTCCTGTTTCTACCCAGGTACCAGCCAATCCATAAACCCACAAGGCCCCAACTTACAATTGCATCCATCAAATGTGCCCAGGTATCAAAGAACTGGTACCAGATATGGCCAATATAAGGTCCATTAAGAAAAACGATCATTCCCACTGCAAGTGCAGCAAGAAAAGTTCTGCCTGTAGAAATTTTACTGAATTTTTCAATCAGCCAGCAAAAAAGAAATACAACAATCACATTGGTAATATATCCCCTGATCATATTGCCAACCATGTTATTGCTCATGGAATGATGGTATTGTATGCTGGCCCATGGTTTCCCTTCCTGTTCCTGCATAGCTGCTTCCCATTCTTCACGGCTTGCTGTTTTAGGAAGCGAAGGCATAAAATATCCACCTTCTTCTAATTGCTGCGATTCTAAAAATGCTAAAATCGCATCCTGTTTTTCGGTATATGCCTGAGCAGGTTCATGAAAATTAATGGCGGCAAAAGAAAGAAACTGCCAGATGAATATGATCAGTCCTCCAACAAATGAAGCGATCAGCATCTTTTTCATATATTAAGTTTTGGTTTGAAGTACAAGAATAACAGTTTTAAGCCTAAGGCCAAATC
>JAEZCV010000032.1 GCA_023429985.1 Bacteroidota bacterium
CAATATAAGCTGCAGTAAATCCTGAAGCTGTAGTATCAAATACCTGCCTTATCCTGTACTGGATTACCATGGGTGCCATATTTATCAAAGTATCTGAAAAGCTATGGTTGCCGGGGCTGAACGTTTCTGCAATGCCATGTTTTTCACCAATTTTTATAAAGGCCGGCTGACCTGAAAGTTTTCTTTCTACCTGGTAATACATCGCCTTCATATCCTTACTATTCCAGTTAATATTGGCCCTGCAATTTTGAATGGAAGAAGATGCATTTGCATATTCCAAAGTAAGATCAACCAGTGCTTTTTTTACATCCGGAATACCATAACCTGTTGTATCGCCTGGATTAGCATACCTGTGCGATGATCTTTTCAAAGCATCAATGATCTTCATGTTATTTAATTCCCGGAATCCCTGCCATAAACTTGCTGCCAGTCCGGCTATATTTGGTGCAGCAAAAGAAGTTCCGTTGTTTTCATCAATAGTATTATTGGGAAGTTGTACAGTTGTTCCCACTCCAAGGGAAACAACTTCCGGTTTGATTCTTCCATCTGCTGATGGCCCTCTGCTTGTAAAGCCTGCAGCATTTCCGCTGGCTGTTACAGCACCTACTGTAAGAATACTATCTGCATCTGCAGGTGCAGTGATCCTTCCCCAGCTATTTCCCCCTTCATTACCTGCTGAATTCACTACTAAAATTCCTTTTGCAGCGGCCAGGTCGGCACCTATGGTTGACATGGCAGTATTACCATCCATATCGCTGAAACTATAATTATATACCGGGTCGTCGAACATATTATAACCAAGTGAAGAATTGATCATATCACCTCCTATACTGTCAACCCGTTCTGCTGCACAAACCCAGTTATGTTCTTCAATGGGGTATTCAGAAAATACATCTTCGCTTCTGTAAAGCAGGTAAGAAGCCTTAGGCGATGTGCCAATGAATTCACCGGGAAGATTGGCAGCCATAACAGACAAAACCTGCATGCCGTGTGAATCATCTTCATTTACACTATTGCTTCTTTCAACAAAATCCCAGGTGTCAATTATTCTTCCATCAGACCGAATGCTGTCCAAAGAATTCACAACCATGTAATTTAAAAAACCGGCATCAACAACCCCTATCAAAATTCCTTCACCTCTTAATCCTATGCGATGTAAAAAATTTCCATTATGCATTTCAACCTGAATGGCCGATGAACCATAATTATAAAATCCTGTTGTTGTTTTTTTATTTTTTGATTTGGATGAAATTTGATTGAATTCATTCCAGCTTCCGCCGTAAGATCTTTCCATTCTTTTTGGAGCAATGGCATGGGCGGAAACTACAAAATCAAGATTATTGATATGCGTTAGGGCTGACTGGTCGGTTGTTTGAATGGTTACAGCATTCAACCATTTAGAAATATTTAAAATGGTTAGGTTTCCGGCATTGAGCAGGCTGTTGATATAAGCTGGATTTACGGGCAGGTCGGTACTGTCTAAACTTATACCATATCGATTACGCCTGTCAATTGCCTTTTGTGATAAATAAGCAAGAGGATTTGTGAAACTATAGGGGGAATTATTTTTATCGGCAAACCTTATGATATACCTGCTGTATTGAGCATTTCCTTCCTTTAAAATGAAAGTTGCCAGCAGGCAAATCAATATTTTTCTCATCTTTTAATTATGATCCAGCATAGATCTTTTAATTCCGAAACCTGTTGTATATCCACTAGGGCCACTGGTATTTGGCTGGTATTCCCACATTACAAATTCCTGGTAAACCAGGCCAATGCCTTTAGCATATTTATCAACACCATAGTTCCTGTATGCTATGGCTTCATCGGAGGTCATTGGATAATTAAGCGATTCATTAATCAGGTTTACTGTAATAACATTTTCTACCGTATGATTTTCCAGCACAAGCGTTTCTCCCTTTGACTCATAGGTAAAGTCCCAATCGTCCATATAATCATCATTGCTGAAAGTGTATACGGAACCATAAGGTTCAGTGGGAAGATAGGTATTTCCTTTCCATGAAAAATTTTCGGTAATAGGGGAAGCCAGTTTTAATACCCGAAGGTTGTTTTCATTTACTTCTACCTTATTATCCTCGATAGTAATGAAATAAGTTCCTGCATAGGTCCATTGGGTTAGTCCATCCGCATCTCTTAAAAACCTGAAGATCCTGTATGCCGGTCTTCCCAGGTTATCGCTGATCACAGCATCCACTTCATGTTTCTCCTGGTAGGAATGTATCTCTGTATCTCTTCCAAAGTTGGTGTAAACGGTGGAGTCGAGTGCGTAAATAATATATTTTCCAACCTGGAGTGGCTGGTAATCGTTTACCGATTCTAATATAAAATCATCTGTTTGTTTTTTGCAGGAGGAAAAAGAAATGAGCAAAATTAACATTCCTGCGAAGTAGGCAAATGGTCTCATAAGTTCATGGATTGATACTGGCACTTTAATATAAGGGATAAAGCTAATAAAAAAGCCCGAAAACCATAATTTCCGCGCTTTTAAATGGTTTAGTTTCTTTGAATGATACCTCCGCCGATTACTTCATCGCCTTCGTAAAAAACAGCACTCTGTCCGGGAGCAATTCCTTTGGCATTCTCATAAAACCTCACTTTTACACCCTCTTCCGTAGGAATGAGTTTAGAAAGGCTGCCTTTATCTTTATAACGGATCTTGGTAATCACATCCATTTCTTCAGTAATTCCATGGTATTTCAGCCAGTTGATCTTAGCCACTTTCATTTCAGCGGTTTCGAGGTCAGATTCATCACCCAAAACAACTGTGTTGGTATCCGGATCAATAGCTGTAACAAAAGCGGGTTTGCCTAAAGCTATTTCCAGTCCTTTTCTCTGACCGATGGTATAAAACGGATATCCTTTATGATGTCCTAATATCTTTCCTTCTTTATTTACAAAAGTTCCGCCGGCAACTTTCTCTTCCAGCCCCTCAACCTTTCTTTTTAAAAATCCACGGTAATCATTATCAGGCACAAAACAAATTTCATAGCTCTCGCTTTTCTTTGCCAGCTCGGGATAACCAAAATCGTGGGCCATTTGCCTGATAGCGGTTTTTCGGTAGTTGCCTAGGGGTAGAATGGTACGACTTAAAAGGTCCTGCTGCAAACCCCATAATACATAGCTCTGGTCTTTGGTTTCATCAATTCCTTTTGAAATAGTGAATCTTCCATTTTCGGCTTTATGTACGGAAGCATAATGGCCTGTTGCAATAAAATCGCAGCCCAGCGCATCGGCTCTTTTCAGCAAGGCTCTCCATTTGATATGCGTGTTACATAGCACGCAGGGATTAGGCGTGCGGCCCGCAAGGTATTCCTCAACAAAATTCTCCACTACAAAACTTCCAAACTCTTCCCGAATATCTAAAATGTAATGAGGGAAGCCATGTTGCACAGCAGCCATTCTGGCATCGTTAAAACTATCGAGATTACAACAGCCGGTTTCTTTTTTCGATCCTCCACTGGCAGCATAATCCCAGGTTTTCATAGTGATCCCAATCACTTCATAACCTTCATTATGGAGCATGAGGGCGGCCACGGTACTGTCAATACCCCCGCTCATTGCTACCAATACTTTTCCTTTACTGCTCATAATTCAAACCTTTAAAAGGCAAGCCGCAAAGATACTAAGCCTTGCCATATGCACCGGAAAGGTGATGTTAAGTTTGAAATTAACAGAAGGCAAATAGAGCTTAAAATTGATTAAATTGATGTCCAGGATCAGTGAAAAGAATTAATTAAAGTATTGATTATAACTGGTTTTAATCCCGTTATTCTCATAATGCTCATATTTATTCCAAAAAAACTTAGGCCCTGGTTTATAGTGACAGATAAGAAAGTTTAATATGAAAAGATTTTTGCTGGCTTTTGACGGAAAGAATTACTCACCCGGAGTTGTTAGAATGGCTATGATGCTGCACCAGTTGGAACCGGCTTACCTTACCGCAGCATTTATTCCCAAACTTGATTACGATCGCCTATGGTCTTTCTCCTCGGCTGAAGGTAGCATTCCACTGGTGGGTGGAGAAGAAGATGAAGTGGTGAAAAAGCATATCGAAAATTTTGAAGCATCCTGCAAACAATACCAGGTTAAATACCAGGTGAGAAACGATTACCTGGGTTTTGCCGTTCCCGAATTAAAAAGGGAAACCCGTTTTTCGGACCTGCTATTACTTGGTGGGGAATCTTTTTTCTCGGGAAAAGGAAACGATCTTAATGATTATGTAAAAGAAACCCTGCACCAGTCGGAATGTCCAGCCATGGTTGTTCCCGAAGAATTTTATTTTCCACGAAGCATCATTCTTGCTTATGATGGAACAGGGTCTTCGGTTTTTGCCATTAAACAATTTGCTTACCTGTTTCCGGAAATGTGCAGTTATCCTGCCATCTTGGTGTATTCGGAGGAAGCAGAAGAAAACATTCCTGATAAAGAGGATATTCAATTACTGGCGCAATTACATTTTCCCAATCTTAAAATGTTGAAACTTGATGCCGATCCTTCCAATGATTTTAAGGACTGGATCAATGAAAGAAGAAGATCCTTGCTGGTAACAGGTGCTTTTGGGAGAAGTACTTTTGCACAAATGTTCAGGAAAAGTTTTATTGAAGATATTTTACAGGAAAGCAGACTGCCGGTATTCATATCTCATCTTTAATTTTAAAATATAGACAGTATCACACATATTGCCCTTGGTGCCTGTATCGGCGAAGCCGTTGCCGGTAAACAATTGGGTAAAAAAGCTATGTTGCTGGGGGCCATTTTTCAATCGGTGCCGGACATAGATTTTATGGGTGCTTTCTTTTTTGGTTTGACGGAAAACCTGCTGGCCCACCGCGGTATTACGCATTCACTGTTTTTTTTGGTTTTGGCAACTGTGGTCATTGCATTGATATGCAGGAAAGTTTTTCCAGGTAAGATTGCCTGGCACAACTGGATATTTTTTATAGCCCTAGAAATAGGCGTTCATTTATTACTGGATGCTTCTAACAATTATGGAATGGGTTTGCTGGAGCCTTTCAGCAATGAAAGAATGGCATTACATATCATTTTTGTTGCTGATCCACTGTTTTCTATCTGGACTGTTGTTGCTGTTCTTGTTTTAATGTTCCTGAAGCAGGGTAGCAGCAAAAGAAAGACCTGGTGTATCACCTCAATTGCTTTAACATCCCTTTACTTTATTTTTTGTGCAAGGAATAAGTTGGATATAGAATCGGATCATTCAAATGCTTTACAACAGCAGGGGATCGCTTACCAGCAAAAGCTTTCCACTCCCACACCTTTCAATAATTTACTTTGGTTTCTTGCAGCAGGAGGAGATGATGGATATTATATTGGTTACCGGTCGGTATTTGATAAAACCCCGTCGATTGACTACAGGTTTTTCCCCCGGAATGATTCGCTTTTAAAAGGTTGGGAAGAAACTGAAACCGTAAAAGACCTAAAAAGGTTTTCACAGGGATTTTATACCATTGAAAAATGGGGTGATACCCTTGTGTTTAATGATCTTAGGTTTGGCCAGATGGTGGGCTGGCACGACCCTAAAGAAAGATTTGTATTTCATTATTTAATTAGTTTACCCGATGCAGAGAACCGGTTGGTGGTTCAACGCGGAAGATTTGCAAAATGGAACCGTGAAACACTTGGGTCTATGTGGACAAGAATAAAAGGTGAATGATTCAGAACCTGCGATAATAAAATGTTGAAATATTAAAGATGATCCTGATCAGGTAATAGGAGAGCAGGTTTATGAATTTATTATACCAGGTAAGCTTCTTTAAAAAATATTCACTGGTGATTTGAAGACAATCGTTTTTAATAACTTTTTCTATTTCATTGTGAACTGCAATTGCAAAGGGTTTGTTCCTTACATCAATGTTTAGTTCAATACTTGCAAAGGCACTAATGTTATTGATATTAAAGGAACCAATAGTAACAAACCTGCTGTCGGCAACCGCCAGTTTTGCATGCAATACAGTTGGCTGGTATTCGTAAATTTCAATTTTATGTTTTAGCAGAAAATGGTAGAGGTAGCGTTCTGCTTTTTTTGCAATTAATACATCTGAAGGTCCTGCGAGAATTATTTTTACCTTAATTCCATCTTTAACTGCAGTTTTAATTCGGTTAAGTAAAGATTTGCCGGGAAGAAAATAGCTGCACATGATAATAATGGAATGTTGCGACTGGTTGATTAAATTAAAATAGGTATCCACAACCTGCCGGTGTCCTCTTAGCCAGTCATTTCTTCTCACTCTTAAAGAACAATATTCCGATGGTGAAATTTGTTGTGAATATTCAAGGGCTTCTTCCGTAAGTTGTTTGGATGGGAATACTTCTTCTTTCCAGAATTTATTGCAAATGTTGTGAAGCCGAACCGAGGTTTCTCCCTCAATATAAATTGCATAATCTTTCCAGGCCGGCTTTCCTTTTATTTCGTTGTAATGATCAGCAATATTGATACCGCCAACCAGCGAATACAAAGCATCTGCAACAAAAACTTTCTGATGCAGCCTGCGACCAAAATAAAATCTTGTGCTTTTTAAAAGCGGTTCAAAGAATTTAAATTTTATACCTGCTTTTGTAAATGAGTCAAACAGTGAGCGTGGTAAGGATTGCGAAGCATAACCATCAGCCAGAACATATATTTTTACACCTCTTCCTGCCGCTTTTATCAATGCAGAAGCAATTTTATTTCCTGTTTCTCCAGCTTCAAATATATAAACCTGTACATGCACCAGGTACCTGGCATTATTGATCAAAAACTCCATTTTATCGAAATATTCCAGGCCTCCCCCGATAAGAGCTACCCGGTTGCGGTGCAGGTAAACCGATGTCTTTTTCCTGAAATTCATAAAATGGACTCAGCCAGATTGTGAGCTAAACATAATATAATTCTGCGCTAAAAATAAATTCCCTAAAAGTTGGAAGACATAATAGAATTTAGTTATAATCCTTCTTCCTGTTTTATACATTTAGAAATTTCAATTCAACCTATAAAAATTGCATTCGGCCCATCAGATTTAATATTTTCCTTAAAAAAAGCAATATTTGGTTTTTAATTGAAATGGGATTGCAAAACAACTGGAGAAATTTTTTTACTGAAGCGGGTGCCATAGCTGAATTTACCGGCCGCTTTTTTTCCCAGGGATTTCGACCCCGCTACGAATTCAGGGAATTTATCAGGCAGTGCTTTGTAATTGGTTACCAGTCTCTGGGCCTGATCTCACTCACTGCTTTTATAATGGGGTTGGTATTAACTATGCAGTTAAGACCTTCGCTGCTTGACTATGGTGTGGAATCGCAACTGCCTGCTATGGTAGGTATAGCCATAGTTAGGGAAATTGGCCCTGTGATCACTGCACTGATCTTTGCCGGTAAAATTGGAAGCAGCATTGGCGCGGAACTGGGATCCATGAAAGTAACCGAGCAAATTGATGCGATGGAAGTTTCGGGCACCAACCCTTTTAAATACCTGGTGGTTACCAGGGTTTTTGCTGCCACATTCATGTTGCCCATACTGGTAATGATTTCTATAGCAGTTTCTTTGTATGGGTCCTACCTGGGAGTGAATATCAGGGGTGTTACCAGTTTTAATTTGTTCTGGACCCAGGTATTTGATTACCTCACTTATGGTGATGTGATTCCGGCATTTATAAAATCTTTTTTCTTTGGATTTGCAGTAGGCATGGTCGGATGTTTTAAAGGTTATTTCAGCAAAAAGGGCACGGAAGGTGTTGGAAGGTCCGCAAATTCGGCGGTGGTTGTTTCCTCGGTAATGGTTTTTGTTATCGACCTGCTGGCCGTTCAAATTACTGATCTTTTAGGTTTAAATTAGCAACATGCTCACCAGTTCTTCCCATATTAAAACCGCAAGATCCTTAACAGGTGAAAGTGTTATTGAAGTGAGCCATTTAAAAAAACATTTTGGATCAAACCATGTATTGGAGGATTTTAATCTTGAATTAAAAAAAGGCGAAAACCTGGTAGTATTGGGAAAATCGGGTTCAGGAAAATCTGTTTTGATTAAATGCATCATTGGGTTATTAGCTCCCGATGATGGAACAATAAAGGTTTTTGGTGAAAATGTTCCTGAATTGAATACCGATGAACTGGACAGGCTTCGCGTAAGGGTTGGATTTCTTTTTCAAAGTAATGCCTTGTATGATTCTATGACGGTTCGTGAAAACCTGGAATTCCCTTTAAGAAGGCACTGGATGCATACATCGCAAAGCGATGTGGATAGTATGGTAATGGAAGCATTGGAAAACGTTGGACTTGCACATACCGTAGATATGATGCCTATTGAACTTTCCGGCGGAATGAGAAAAAGAATTGCGCTTGCCAGAACGCTTATTTTAAAGCCTGAAATTATTTTATACGATGAACCTACAACTGGTCTTGATCCCATAACGGCTCGCGAGATCAGTGAATTGATAGTTAGCATTCAGAAAAAATTAAAAACATCTTCGCTTATCATTTCTCACGATATGAAATGCGTGGAACTAACGGCGGACAGAATAATTTTATTAATTAACGGTAAATGTTACGCACAGGGAAGTTTTGATGAACTAAGTAGATCGGACGATCCGGAAGTGCGGCATTTTTTTGAATAGTTATGGCAAAGAGAATTACAAACCATTTGCGACTGGGAATTTTTGTAATGGCAGGGCTGCTTTTCCTGGTAACCTTACTTTACGTTATAGGAAAGAATCAAAACCTTTTCGGATCAACTTTTTTATTAAAGGCGCGTTTTGAAAATGTAAATGGACTCATGCCCGGAAATAATGTAAGGTTCGCCGGAATTACAGCAGGAACTGTAAAAGAAGTAAGGGTTTTGAATGATACTACCATTGAAGTGGAAATGCTGATCAAAAACAAAATGCGGGAATTTATTAAAAAGAATACTGTTGCCACCATTGGTTCCGATGGGTTGATGGGAAATAAACTGGTGAACCTTGCCTCTGCAAGAGAAAATGCTCCTTTGGTGGAGGAAAATGATATTCTTGTTTCAGGTCGCGCAGCAGATACCGACCAAATGCTGAAAGTATTAAGCGGCACCACCGATGATTTGACCTTAATTGTTGCAGGACTGAAAGAAACCATTACCCGTATCAACACAAGTGATGCTTTCTGGGATCTGCTGAATGACCGTTCCATTCCTGCCAGCCTTAAATCTTCACTGGCCGGTGTACGGCAATCAGCAATTGGCATGAATGCAATTGTTAATGATCTCAATTCCCTGGTTTCATTTGTAAAATCAGGGCAGGGATCTGTTGGTTCTTTGCTGGTTGATACTGCATTTTCCCATAACCTGAATGAAGCAGTAAACAGGTTAAAACGTGCCGGTGATGTGGCCGACTCTATTGCTCTGCAGGTAAATACGCTGGTAAGTAATGTTGACAGGAATATCAATTATGGAGAAGGAATGATCACGGCTCTTTTAAAGGATTCAGGAATGGTGCGATCTATGGAAAACAGTTTGTATAATATTCAGCAGGGTACTGAAGCTTTTCACCAGAATATGGAAGCCCTGAAATCTAACTTTCTTTTCAGAGGATATTTCAGGAGACTGGAGAAGGAAAAAAAGAATAATTAGAAACTGGTTAGGGGTTAGAGGACGTGACCCACTGACCTTTAACCTCTAAACTCCATCACCATCTCCCCACCAGCTTCAAATTCACCAGCCTTGGAGTAAGCCTGTTAGGCATGGTAAAAATATTATTGGAGAAATCTTTGATCAGCAGGTATGAAATGGTATTGGGTCTGTCGATTAAATTAAAAACTTCAAGACTCAGCCAGATATTATCAAAATTTCTGAAAGGAGAATGACTGCGGCGGTTCATTTTATCTGCATCCAGCAACAATGCACTGAAGCCGATGTCAATTCTTAAATAGGGGTCAATCCTTAAAGCATTTCTATACTTAACATTGCCGGGAATATTGTAAGGAAGATTAGAGCCATACAGTGCGTTGATATAAACTTTGAAGTTCTTATTTGTAGCCAGGTAATCCTGGAAGAACATTCCAAATGTGATCAGGCGGTCGGTTGGTCTTCTTAACCATCCATGTTGCACCACCATGCTGTCAATGGGCTGAAAGTTTGAATCAACTGTATACTGATTGTAAAAATCATTTTCCAGATCTTCTCTTGTGCGCATGAAACCAATGCTTATCCAGCTTTCAGCATCCTTGACCAATTCACCAAATAAACGCATTTCCAAACCTGCGGCATAAGCCTTTGCCATGTTTTCACCAAAATAACGGATACGCACATTGTCTATATCATAGGGTACAACATTCCACATGTATTTATAATATGCTTCCGCACTTAATCTTAAAGGCCTTTTCAACCCAATGAAATTATAATCCAGTCCAAACACACCCTGCCAGCTTTTTTGTGCTTTAAGTTCTGTATTGATGCTTCCATTATACCTTCTTAATTCCCTGTAAAAAGGAGGCTGGTGATAGGCACCGGCTGCAAAACGGAAAACAATATCTTTCTTCCAGCCTGGTTTTACTGATGCAGAAACTCTTGGGGAGATCAGCAGTTCTTTATTGAGTTCATTATAGTTAAAACGAATTCCTCCAGAAACAGTATATGCCGTTGAACCATTTTCAAAAACAATATTGTCCTGCACAAAACCGGAGATCCTGTTCAATTTTATATTGGCTGATGAACGTGTAACTTTATTCAGCAAAAGGTTAGAAGGATCATAGGGTAATGAATAGCCGGCAGAATCCTGGTATTCCCATTCATGCAACCGATCTGAGATATCTGTTCTGTCGAATCCTAAGCCCCATTGAAATAAATGATTTGCTGTTTCAAATGCCCCTTTGTGAGAAAAATTATAATTGATAATATCCAGGCGATTGCGTGCGAAATTATGGTTCAATCCGGCACCAAGTGGATTGATGATCATTCCAAAAGTTGAACTTGTATTATCAAAATCACGGTTGCCAAAAAGATAAGCGCCGGCTATGTCAATATTTTCTTCTTCCTGATTTTCAAACCTCGAAGAAAGAAATTTAAGGGTGAGGTTTTGATTAGGTTGATATGTGGTGGACAATCCCAGCATGGCCGTGGAGTAGGCATCTTTTTCCCTTCCTTCAAACCAAATATCCACCCCAAGGTTGGAAGTATAAAAGGGAGAAAAAACACCCGATGTTAGCTGGCTGAATTGTGGAATGAGCGTGAACCTGGTTTGCGAAATATTACCCAGCAATTCTGCACTCCAATTTTTTGAAAACCGGTAATTGATCAATGCCTGGAAGTCGGAAGATGATGGTGTATAGCTTCCCTGTGTTTCCTGCCTCTTTAATAAATTCTGGTTGCTGCGGTTACGGAGACCAAAAACATAACTGAAATTTTTGTTGTTGCTGGCACCTTCCAAATGAAATCCCTGCTCCAGGATACTTATATATGCAGAACCTCCAAAACGCACAGGTTTGTTATATTGAATATCGAGTACAGAACTCATTTTATCGCCATACTTTGCCTGGAAACCGCCATTATAAAAACTAATGTTCCTGACCATTTCAGGATTAATAAAACTCAAACCTTCCTGCTGACCACTTCTTACAAGGTAGGGGCGAAATATTTCGAAGTCGTTTACATAAATAAGGTTTTCATCATAACTGCCGCCTCTTACATTGTATTGAGATGTAAGTTCATTATTAGATCCAACAAAAACTTTCAGCATGCTTTCAACACCCATGGTAGGAGAGGGAATGTTGATGACAGACCTTGGGTTGATACGAATCAAACCCGTTTCTGTTCTTTCCCTTTGCTCACGCACAATCACTTCTTCCATTACATTACCTACCAGTTCAAGCCTGATAGTAATTCTTTCTTCTTCTCCCGGATTTAAAATAAAATTCTGCTGGTAAGTTCTGTAGCGACTGTGGGAAAATACCAGGGCAAATGCTTTTCCGGAAGGAATGGTAAGTTGAAACCTTCCTGAATCATTTGTAGTGATTCCCTGCTGCTGACCAAGAATGATTACAGAAACGCCTGAAAGTGGATTTTCATTTTCATCAACCACCAATCCACTGATGCCTGCCGTTCCTTTTTGAGCCAAAGAAGAGAATGACAGAAGAATGGAAATAATGAACAGGCCAGGCAGTTTCACAAGAATATTTCTATTAAAAATAATGGATTCAGTGTAAAAAGGAAATCAGGCATAATATATTAGTCATTTCACTTCACTTAAATTATTTCAAGGTAGAAGTTTTCTAACACCTAAACGCTTAAACAACTAAACCTGCCTACCGACAGGCCCCTAATCAATAACAATCTACAATTCTTTCAACTGCCTGATAGTAGCCACGGGGTCTTTTGACCTGAAAACCGTATTGCCTGCCACCAGCACATGCGCGCCGGCTTCAATTATGGAAGAAGCGTTTTCAAGTGTTACACCGCCATCAATTTCTATTTGTACATTCAGTTTATTATCATCTATCATCTTTCTCAGTTCCCTGATCTTATCAAGCGTGCGCGGAATGAATTTTTGTCCTCCAAAACCTGGATTTACACTCATCAAACAAACAAGGTCAATATCTCCCAGAATATCGGCCAATAAGTTGACCGGGGTATGAGGGTTTACAGCAACACCTGCTTTCATTCCCAATGATTTTATTTGTTGAATGTTGCGGTGCAAATGCGTGCATGCTTCTATATGAACCGTGAGAATATCGGCACCGGCATTCTTAAATGCTTCGGCATATTTTTCAGGTTCAACTATCATTAGGTGTACATCGCAAACCTTGTTGGTAGCTTTCCGAATGTGTTCTATAATGGGCAAACCAAAGCTGATATTGGGAACAAACCTGCCATCCATTACATCCAAATGAAACCAGTCAGCCTCGCTTTCATTCAGCATTTTGCAGTCTTCCTCAAGATTTAAGAAATTGGCCGACAATAGCGAGGGTGCAACAACAGGCATGAATTAAAATTTAAAAATTAAGTGTTTGGGCCCGCAAGCTAAATAAATTCTGCTGATGTTAAGATCAGAGTTTTTCAGCCGCCTGCTTTGCTTCGGTAAGTTCCTTATCGAGTCCGTATGCCTTTTGGTAATTTAATTTTGCTTCGGGTGTATATCCCCTTGCTTCCTGGCATTTTCCAAGCCAGTAATAGAACATAGCATTGGCTGGCGCCACCTTCAATGCTCTTTCAAAATTCAGCTGGGCATCTTCAAAGCGTTTTTGATTAAATAATAGTATTCCTTTCTCCAGCCAGGCATCTGCAAAATTGTAATTGCTTTTTATGGAGGCGTCATATTCTTTTAACGCCAAAAGGGCATTGCCCGTATTAGCATAGTATAAACCTCTTGTGAAATAAGCTTTTTCAATTTCGGGCGTACGCTTTTTAATTAATGAATCGGTATGTGCTACAACTTTAGCATTGTTTGCCATGGCATATTCATAGGCCAGGTCGTAAGCCAGGCTGAAATCGGAAGGAACCAGGGAATAAGCTCTTTCCAGGTAGATTATGCTTTCATCAGTTTTGTTTTCAGCACCCAGGATTTCAGATTTAAGGGTAAGTGCATCTAACTGTCCGGGAAATTGTTCCAGTATTTTATCAACAATAGCAATAGCTTCTTCATTTCTCCCTTTTTGCTGGTAACCGCGTGCCAGTCCTATATGAAAGGCAATGCTTTCGGGAACTTTTTCAATGGCTTTTTGAAGAAAAACAATGGCAGAATCGGCGCTTTTCTCTCTTAATATTGTAGTGAGGCTTAATCCATATTCCTCTGTAGGCTCTATTTCCCATGCTTTACGTATATCGGCTTCGGCCAGTTTCTTTTCTCCTTCCTGGTACAGCATAACGCCCCGGCGGTAATACAATCCGGCATTTTGTGGCTGCTGTATAATACTGTCTGAAAGGGAATTAAATGGGGGTTGGTGTAAAATACTCACCTGGTCGGGTTGGTCGTTGCAGGCTAATAATACAACAAGTATCAGCAACAAATAAGTTCCACGCATATCCAAAACTAAAATGTTATGACAGAATTCTGACTACGAACTATATACATCATGATATTTTTGTAACACATTAACAAGTCTACTAATAACTTATTATGAGGTTTTTATTCCTGATCTCTATCGCATTTTTTTTAAATGCTTCTTCCATTTTTGCCCAGCATCACCAGGTAACATCCGACAGTCTTCATTATAAAGATGAAAAACACTTCTCCAATATACGCCAGCTTACTTTTGGCGGCGATAATGCCGAAGCTTACTGGAGTTACGATGGCAAGATGATCGTGTTTCAGCGAACTTCTGTAAAAGATGGCATTCCCTGCGACCAGATCTATGTTGGTAAAGTTCCGGAAGCAGGCGAGCCTTTTACCTATAAGATGGTAAGCACCGGTAAGGGCCGCACTACCTGCGCTTTTTTTACAAAGGATAATAAGCATGTGGTTTATGCATCTACCCATGAAGGCAGCAACGATTGCCCACCTCCTGTAGACCGATCCAAATATGGTAATAAATATATCTGGCCAATATATGACAGCTATGATATTTATATGGCTGACTTAAATGGAAACATCACAAAAAAGCTTACAAATGCAAAAGGATATGATGGAGAAGCCACCATATCGCCAGATGGTAAGACCATGGTATATACATCCATGATGAATGGCGACCTTGACCTTTACCTGATGGACCTTGAAACTGGTTCAATAAAACAAATCACAACAGATCTTGGTTATGATGGCGGTGCGTGGTTTAGTCCGGATGGAAAGAAAATCGTGTGGCGTGCCTCACGTCCGGGCACACCCGAAGAAATGAAAGAATACAAAGAATTGCTGGCAGAAGGACTTGTAGCGCCTACACGAATGGAAGTTTTTACTGCTAATGCAGATGGAAGCGATGTGAAACAAATTACTTCGTTAGGACAGGCCAACTGGGCACCAAATTTTATGCCTGATGGAAATATTATTTTCTGCAGCAACCATGAATATGCAAGAGGATTTCCTTTTAATATGTATACGATGAAGGCCGATGGATCATCCATTGAGAAGATCAGCCGCGACCGCGGTTTTGATGCCTTTCCCATGTTCAGCCCCGATGGTAAAAAGATCATCTTCAGCAGCAACCGAAATAACGGGGGAACGAGGGATACGAATATTTTTATCGCCGATTGGGAAAACTAATTTTCCAGTTAGCAAATTGGCAAATTTGTCAATTAGTGGTTGTAGATTTGACCAACCAAAATCAAAAGCATGAACCCTGGTTTGTACAATGCCCTCTTACATATACACAGCGTAGGACGCTGGGTAGTTTTAATCTTACTTCTTTTCGCCATTTTTAACAGCCTCATTGCAGGCAGAAGACCTTATATCAGAACAGATAACCGCCTTGGATTATTCAATACAATTGCTGCAGACCTGATGTTGCTGGTTGGACTTGTACTTTATTTTGTGGGCGACCGGGGTTATAAGATGATAGAAAGAAGCGGGGGAATGTCGGAAGTAATGAAAGATCCTACAACGCGTTTTTATGCCATTGAACATATTTTAGGGATGGTGATAGCCGTTGTGTTGATCCACATTGGTAAGGCACAGGGCAGAAAAGCCATCAGCGATAAGGCCAAGCATCGCAGAACGGTAATATTTTATTTACTGGCACTTTTAATTATTCTTGGTTCTATTCCATGGCCATTCAGGGAAATTGGAATGGGAAGAGGGTGGTATTAAACACTTCCACGTTTTCCAAGTTCGATCACTTCACAATCTTTTATATCAGGACCGTCGATAGTAAATCTAACGGCGGTCCTTATTTTATGCCAACCCTGGTTGCCGGCCGCTCCGGGATTCATATGCAGGCATTGTAGTTTTTCATCGTAAATGATTTTCAGAATGTGGGAGTGACCGGAGATAAAAATCCTGGCTCCTGAATTCCTTATTTCATTAACAACGCCAGGAACATAGCGCGGCGGGTAGCCGCCAATATGAATCATCAATACGTTAACTTCTTCGCAGGTAAACAAAAGCTTTTCTGGAAATTGCGAGCGGATATCGTTTCCGTCAATATTTCCATATACTCCTCTGAGAGGTTTAAAATTTTTTAACTGATCTGCAATGGCCTCTGTTCCAAAGTCGCCGGCATGCCAGATCTCGTCGCAGGATTTAAAATGTTCGAACAGGGAAGGATCAAGAAAATGATGGGTGTCGGATATCAATCCAATTCTTTTCATTCGATGGTTTTATTAAAAATGATCTTTGGATTTTATAACCCAGAATAATCCTTTAACATCGGCTTTCCATTGAGGTAGCAGGTAAATAATTATTATTTCTTCCAGTAGATTGAGTATGGTTAAAAATGCAGCTGCATAAAATAAATTGAAAGGAATGTTGTCAAGAAAAAATAAAAGAACCAGGAAAATTGCCTGGGAAACAGCTGCTGCCTTGGCGATATAAGTATGAAAGCTTGTCATTTTTCCATAGCGGAACAGCGCATATAAAATTTGAATAAAAAGAAGGGCAAGCATGATGGTAATAAGCACAGCTTCATTTTTTACAAATTCAGGTTTAAAAACAAATACACCAACAATACCTGCTGTAACGGTAAGGTCGTCGGCTAAAGAATCCATGCGTGCGCCCAATGCGCTTACTGTTTTAAATTTCCTTGCAAGAAAACCGTCAATAGCGTCTGTAAAAAAGCTGATAGCCAGCAGCCAGCAAAAAATATCCATTTTTCCCGAGAGCACCAGGTAAATTAATACAGGTGCCATCAAAAGCCTGTATAGGGTGATGGCATTTATGATATAATAACTTTTTGCAAGCACTGCATGCAAATTTATAAGAGTTTTTTATGGAGCGCAGATGTCGCAGT
The DNA here is from genome assembly GCA_023429985.1 of Bacteroidota bacterium. Taxonomy (GTDB): domain Bacteria; phylum Bacteroidota; class Bacteroidia; order Chitinophagales; family Chitinophagaceae; genus Flavisolibacter. The sequence continues at coordinate 16,852 of JAEZCV010000032.1, forward strand.
TCGGAAAGAATCCGAAAAGCCATAATTAATCAAACATCTTTTTATAGGCCGCCGTATTGTAATTATCACTTCCTTCAACCTGGTGTACCAGTTCACCGGCTTCATTAAAAATAAAGGTTACCGGAATTCCATCCACTTCAAAAAGAGGCGGAAGATTTTCTGCAGGATAATATAAAGGAAGATTTAATTTTTGTTTATTAGCCCAGGCAATTGATTTTTCAAAACGATCGTCGAGTGCCAGCATTATAAATGCAACCTTTGAAGTATCAACTTTCTGGTAAAGTTTTTCAATGGAAGGCATTTCGCGCCTGCAGGGCGGGCACCACGAAGCCCAGAGGTTTACAAAAAGTTTCTTTCCTTTAAACTGGCTCATTTCTACAATATCTCCTTTGCTGTTTGCCATTTTAAAGCTGGGTAATGATTTGGCAGCATGATTTGTGGCCGATTCAATTGTTGAAGCTTTTCCAGGTTCCGGTTTGGTGGTGTTCTTGTGGTTATCGCAGGCTAGCGATCCAAATACAATGGCGCCAATAATAACCGAATTCAGAAGCAGGGTTTTCATTGCGGGGATTTAAAGTTTGAGCATTTTAACTGCGTTAGAATAATAATACAACAATAAAATAAAAATACGAAGCAGGTTCGTTAAAACATGCTGCCCGAACCATATTCATGCAGGTTTCATTAATTTTACAGTGGTCTTTATGAAATCTACCAAATAGTAAAGGAGATTGATGCTCAACCTTATTTAAATCATCAATTATTTACTCTATTTACTCTATTTTCATTTTTACCATTCAATAAATTGTTTCTATATGCCTTATTATCATAAGCAGGGAATTATTCCTCATAAAAGACATACCCAGTTCAGGAAACCGGATGGCGGATTATATTCCGAGCAATTGTTTTCTACCGAAGGGTTTTCAAACGATTACTCTTTACTTTACCATATTCATCCGCCTACGCAGATCATTAAAACCGAAAAGCCTATAGATGTTTCGCCTAAGATTGCGGAAGAAAGGATGTTAAGTCACCGCAGTTTTGAAGGCTTTAAAATAAAACCGGTAAACGATTACCTCGAAAGCAGGATTCCTGTTCTTGTAAATAATGATGTACATATTGTGCTGGCTGCCCCAAAGCAGAACATGAAAGATTATTTCTTCAAGAATGCAGATGCCGATGAAATGATCTTTGTTCACGAAGGAAGCGGCGTGCTCAAAACTATTTATGGTGAACTCACCTTTGGTTATGGCGATTACCTGGTGATCCCACGTGGCACCATTTACCAGATTGGCTTTAGTACAGAATCCAACCGCTTGTTCATCTGTGAATCTTTCAGTCCTATCCGGTTTCCAAAACGTTATCTCAGCAAGTATGGCCAGCTGCTTGAGCATGCTCCTTTTTGCGAAAGGGATTTAAGAACGCCACAGAACCTTCAGACTATTGATGAAAAAGGTGATTTCATCATTAAAACTAAAAAGAAAGGCATTCTTTATAATATTCATTACGGAACGCATCCTTTTGATGTAGTGGGATGGGATGGCTATTGTTACCCATATGCGTTTTCCATTCATGATTTTGAGCCAATAACAGGGCGCGTACACCAGCCACCACCTGTTCACCAGACCTTTGAAGCAAACAATTATGTTGTTTGCTCATTTGTTCCACGTTTGTACGATTATCACCCGGATGCTATTCCTGCCCCTTACAACCATAGTAATATCGACAGCGATGAAGTGTTGTATTATGTAGATGGTGATTTTATGAGCCGCAAGAATGTTACACGAGGTATGATCACTCTGCACCCTGCAGGTATTCCACATGGTCCTCATCCCGGTGCAGTAATTAAAAGCATTGGCAAGAAAGAAACCCAGGAACTTGCCGTAATGGTAGATACTTTCCACCCGCTGATGCTCACCAGGCAGGCGCTGGAAATAGAAAATGAAGGGTATATAATGAGTTGGGCGGAATAATTGATGAGAAAAGTTTGAATGTTTAGGCGTTTAGTTGTTTAGCTCTAAACGCCTAAACGCCTAAACGCCTAAACCACCTTAAGCATTATTAAAATCCGCCTTCGGGCGGTTTTTTTATGCAGGAATGATTTTTTACAGTTTTTTTAAATAATTTAAATTCAGAAAAATATTCAGCTATGGTAAAAATCACAGATTTAAAGGAAGGCGACCTGGTTCAGGTAATTTTTGAGGGAGAGGAAAGACCGGGAAGGATAATTGATAATGATAAGGAAAGGAACCTGGTTTGTGTAAATAATGGGATCCAGGATTTCTGGTATGCTCCGGAGGATATCGTTCCCATTCCGCTTACCGGCGAAAGGCTTGAAACTTTGCTGGGCTTTGAAAAGGAGGAAACCCCGGAAGGTGTAAAGTATAAAAAGGGTCCGTTCAGGGTGCTCATTCACGATCCCGGGAATAATACCCACCTCGATATCTGGTACCGGGAAGACCACAGGCATTTCGAACATCCTTTATATTTGCATGAGCTGCAAAACCACCACCTGGAAATGACAAAAGTGCACCTGGAAGGGGTTTCCGCCCACTGATCTTCATAATATTTTCGAAAAAAATGATAGCAGAGCCCGAAAAATGGGCTCTTTTTTCTTTTTTCCATTCAATACCTATATCTTTGCCCGCCCGGAGGAAAAAAGCTAAACAGGTTAATTCTTTTTGCTCTTTCCACGGGCGTTCCCAAATTCTTATGTCGAAGCAACCTTTAATTAAACAGGACGGAGTTATTTTAGAAGCATTATCTAACGCTATGTTCAGGGTAAAGCTTGAAAATGGACATGAGATTCTGGCTACCATCTCAGGTAAAATGAGAATGCACTATATACGCATTTTACCAGGCGATAAGGTAGGCGTGGAAATGAGCCCTTACGACCTAACAAGGGGAAGGATCATTTTCAGGTATAAATAATTATAAGAACCGCTGCCGGTAAACGGCAGTAAATTTTAATAAAATGAAAGTAAGAGCATCCATTAAGAAAAGAAGTGCAGATTGCAAGATCGTGCGCCGTAAGGGAATTCTTTACGTTATCAACAAAAAGAATCCTCGTTTTAAGCAAAAGCAGGGATAATCGTTCCGGGTGATGAACCCGTATGCAAACATTAAAAAGTAAAACAGTAATTATAATATGGCTCGTATTGCCGGTGTTGACTTACCAAAAAATAAAAGAGGCGAAATCGGTCTTACCTATATCTATGGTATTGGACCTGCCACTGCCCGTTACATTCTTGACAAGTTTGAAATTGACCGTAACAAGAAAGTAAACGAGTGGAACGATGAAGAACTGAACAATATTCGTAGCACCATCACCGAGGAATTCAAGGTGGAAGGACAGCTGCGTTCTGAAGTTCAGATGAGCATCAAGCGTTTGCTTGATATTGCCTGCTACCGTGGTTTACGTCATCGTAAAGGATTGCCAGTAAGAGGACAGCGTACTAAAACCAACAGCCGCACCCGTAAAGGAAAGCGTAAAACAGTTGCTGGTAAGAAGAAGGCTCCTAAGAAATAAGAATTTGCTTTTAGCTGTTTACGGTGCGCTCTTCGATGTAAAATTCGAATGGCGTTTAGTAAATGGCTAATGGCTTTTTATATGCACTATTATTTCCAGGCCCGTTGCGGATCCCGGTGCAGGGGGAGAGCAGGTCAGGGTTCCGGTTTCGACCGGGATAAAAAACTTAAAAAGATTACCTTTTAAAATGGCAAAAGCACAACAAAGCGCAAAAGCTGCCGCTAAAAAAAGAATTGTAAAGGTTGATGCCTACGGCGATGCCCACATCAACGCTACTTTCAACAACATCATTATCAGTTTAACTAACAAGCAGGGACAGGTTATTTCCTGGTCAAGCGCAGGAAAGATGGGTTTCAAGGGTTCTAAGAAGAACACTCCATATGCAGCCCAGCTGGCTTCGGCCGATGCTGCTAAAGTTGCATTGGATGCAGGTGTAAAAAGAGTGGATGTTTATGTGAAAGGTCCTGGTGCAGGAAGAGAAAGTGCCATTCGTGGCCTGGCTCAATCCGGCATTGAAGTGAATATGATCAAGGATGTTACACCTCTGCCACACAATGGTTGCAGGCCTCCTAAGAAGAGAAGAGTGTAGGTGGTGAGAAGTGAACCTGCCTGCCGGCAGGCAGTGAATAGTGAGTACATATAAAGCCAAGAGCTTTCATTTATAAAAAAGGTTGCCCGATTAATTTTTTACGATTTTTCACCGATCGAAGCAACGAATTCTAAAAAAATCGAAATGAAAAAAAACTATGGCACGTTACACTGGTCCTAAGACCAAGATCTCCCGTATTTTCGGTGAGCCCATCCTGGGCAATGGTAAATGGTTGGGTAAGAATTCTAACCCTCCAGGAATGCATGGTGCACAACGCAAGCGTAAAACACTTGGCGAATATGCACTGCAGCTGCGCGAAAAGCAAAAAGCAAAATACACTTATGGTGTTTTGGAAAAGCAGTTCCGCAAAACTTTTGAAGAAGCATCCCGTCGTAAGGGTGTTACCGGTGAAAACCTGATTAAATTATTGGAAGCCCGTTTGGATAATACAGTTTTCCGTATGGGAATTGCTCCATCTCGCCCTGCTGCCCGCCAGCTGGTGAGCCATAAGCATGTTATGGTTAATGGTGATGTAGTGAACGTGCCATCTTACCAGCTAAAGCCGGGAGATGTTATTACCCTGAAAGAAAAATCAAAGGATAATACTGCTGTTACCAGCGCTATTCGTGGTAAGAACCCAAAATTTGGTTGGGTTGATTTCAACGAAACTGAAATGCAGGGCACATTCATTACCTATCCTGAAAGGGATAATGTTCCAGAGAATATCAAGGAGCAGCTGATTGTGGAATTGTATTCTAAATAGTGAGTGGTGAATAGTGAATGGTGAATGGTGAATATAACTCACTACTCACTATTCACTATTCACCCCAAACACACTCACTATATCAAATCAAATAAATTTAAACCGGTAATAAAAAATGGCAATTTTAAATTTTCAGAAGCCCGACAAGATCGTTCTTCAAAAAGTAACAGATTTCGAAGCACAGTTCGAATTCCGTCCCTTGGAGCCAGGTTATGGCGTTACCATTGGGAACGCTTTACGCCGTGTTTTGCTTAACTCATTAGAGGGTTACGCTATCATTGGTGTTCGCATCGAAGGTGTTGAACATGAATTTGCTACTATAAAAGGTGTTTCTGAAGACGTAGTGGAAATCATCCTTAACCTGAAGCAGGTTCGCCTGAAGAAAACGGTTGAACACGACGTTCAAAATGAAAAGATCACGCTTTCAATAAAAAACAGAACCGAATTCACTGCAGGCATGCTGGCGGAAGGAACGCAGTCATTCCAAATAATGAATCCCGAATTGCTGATTTGCACTTTGGATTCCTCTGCAAAACTTGATGTGGAAATTACCATCGGTCGTGGCCGCGGTTACGTTCCCGCAGAAGAGAACAAACCCAAAGATGCACCGCTGGGTTATATTCCAATCGATTCTATTTATACGCCTATTAAGAATGTTAAATACAGCATCGAAAATACGCGTGTTGAACAGCGCACCGATTACGAAAAACTGGTTATGGAAGTTACCACCGATGGTACCATCCACCCGGAAGAAGCTGTAAAGCAGGCAAGCCGTATTTTGATTCAGCACCTGATGATCATCACCGATGAAAACATCACTTTCGACAATAAGGAAGAAAAGAAAGAAGATATAGTGGACGAACAAACTTTACAACTGCGTAAAGTGCTGAAAACTCCACTTGAAGATCTTGACCTTTCGGTTCGTGCCTTCAATTGCCTGAAAGCAGCAAAGATCAACTCTCTCAGCGAACTGGTTCAGTACGAACAGGAAGACCTGATGAAGTTCCGCAACTTCGGACAAAAATCTCTCTCAGAAATTGAGCAGGTTTTGAACGAAAGAGGACTTCATTTTGGAATGGACCTGGGTAAGCTGGGAATTGATAAAGACGATTATTAAACTGCCTGCCGGCAGGCAGTTTAGAATTTGGAAATTTGGAAATGAGGTATGCTCAGTTCAGATTTTCTTAATAAAACAGTACCTCGCAATTCCTTGACACGGTGTGAGGGAATCATTCAATCACGGGATTTGTAATTGGTAAATTTTCCAGTTATCAAATTCAAAAATTAAAAAAAGTCATGCGTCACGGAGACAAAATCAACAACCTCGGTCGTAAAAAAGCACACCACGAAGCGTTGTTAAGTAATCTTGCTTGTCAGCTTATCCAGTACAAGCGAATTGTAACTACCATTGCAAAAGCAAAAGCTTTGCGTGTTTACATTGAACCATTGATCACCAAAAGCAAAAAGAACGAAACACACCAGCGTCGTGTTGTTTTCAGTTATTTGCAGGACAA